>JALSJL010000130.1 GCA_026989405.1 Marinosulfonomonas sp.
GACGCAGAGAGCCGGCGCAAGGAGGCTTTGCCCGACATCGAGGAAATCAACTCGACCCTCAGCCCGGAAAGCTCCGACATCTTGGACGATGGCGGGGTTGTTCCCGAGGTCTCGCACCGAAACGGGTTCCGGCGCGGTTTTCTGATCGCAGTGACCATATTTGCACTGATGGCATTGATCTATGTGTTTGCGCCAAAGATTGCCGATATGGTGCCGGCTACGGCAGGCTTGCTGTCGGCCTACGTCGAATGGGTGAACGGGCTGCGCGCCGGGCTGGATTCATTGATGCTGCGAGCCGTTGAGAAACTGACCGGTATCCTGGACAACATGGGTGGCAATGCCACCGGCTGATTCTGGTCAGAACTGGTCAAGCAGCCGCTTCAGATACTCAAGCTCGATGTCCGGGCGTCCCTGCTCGGCAGACCTGCGGCGGATTTCGTCCAGTATTTCACGGGCCCGCCGATAGACATCTTCCCCCTGAAGCAGCTCTTCGTCGGTGCCGATGCGCCCGGCCGCACCCGCATCGCGACCAAGCGGGTCGCGCTGGTTTTCTCGCTCTGCGCGGCCATTTGCCTGACCCTGACGACCATTTTGCTGGGCCTGATCCTGCGCAAGCTGTTCTGCCAGGTCGCGCAGACCTTCACGCAGGGCTTCCAGAGCTTCCGACTGCCGGTCCAGCGCCCCGGCATAATCCTGGTCGCGCAAGGCTTGCTCGGCGCCATCCATCGCCTCCCCCGCCCGGTCCAGAGCTTCGCGCGCCTCCGAACCTCCAGGCGCACCGGCACCCGGCAGGTTGCGCGATTGCTCTTCCAGTTGTTCACGCAATGAACGCTGCCGTTCAGCAAGGCCCTGCGCGGGGTCACTGCCGCTTCCGCGCCCCTCGCCCTTGCCCGGCTGCTGGCCGCTGCCGTCCGGGCCGCCCTTGCCGCGGTCTCCTTGCTGGCCGGATTGTTCACCTTGTCCGCCCTGTTCGCCTTGTTCCTGGTCGCCCTGTTCACCGGGCTGCCCCTGATCGCCGCCCGGCGGCCCTTGCTCACCTTGCTGGCCCTGCTGTTCGCCCTGGCCCTGTTCGCCCGGCTGGCCGAACTGGTCCTGCAAATCGCTGAAGGTCTCATCGCTGAGATCCTGTTGCTCGCGCAACGTCTCGGCCAGCCCCTCCATTGCTTGCTGTCCGGGGCCCTGACTGCCCTCACCCTCGGCCATCTGCAGGTTCTCCATCATCTCGGCAAGCTGATCGAGCAAGTCCTGCGCCTCGCTCATTCGCCCTTGTTCCATCAGCTCCTGAATGCGGTCCATCATCTGCTGAAGCTGTTCATCGGTGATGATCTGGGCATTCTGGCTGTCGGCGGGTTCGTCCTGGCCTTGCTGCTGTTCCTGAGCAAGTTGCTCCATATAGTCGCGCATGGCTTCGCGCAGTTCATCCATGAGTTCCGCGATTTCCTCATCCGAAGCGCCGTCGCGCATCGCTTGTTGCAGGCGTTCCCGGGCCTGGCGCAGGCGCTCGCGCGCATCTGCAAGGCTTCCTTCTTCTAGGCCCAGGGCAATGTCCCACAAAACAGAGGCAATCTCTTGTTGCTCAGCGGTTGTCAGCCCGGCGCCCGAGACCGCCCTTTCCAGTTGGCGGATGACGACCCTGAGCTTCAGATAGGCCGTTTCCTCATCAAAAACATCCTCCGGCCGATGGCTGACTGCACGCAGGATCCGGGCAATGCGTTTGCCATTCGCACGGCTCCACAACAGGTCGCGGCGCTGCTCCACGATTGCGGCGGCAAGCGGGTCGAAAAACCGTCGGCCCGGCATGATGACCGGCTGAGCCCCAGAGCTGCCAATCTGCCCCGCGGCATCCTGGGCATATAATGTGATCTGAACCGGCAGGCCCGCCCAGGGGTGCTGTGACAGGTTTTCTATCAGCGTTTCCGAAAACTCACGGCGGTCGCCGGTAAATGGGATCGGCAAATCGACGGTGATCTTCTCGCGCGGCTCCGGGTCGGCCGCCAGACCGAAGCGGCGGTCGACTGCCGGCAGGTCCAGTTCGATATCGGCCCAGCCCGAAACAATGCCGTAGTCATCGCGCACCGAAAACGGCATCCGCATTTCGCCGCCCACACCGCGCTCGACCTCGCCGGACAATGAGATTTCGGGCGTCGCGTCGGGAATGGCCTCGATTTCCCAATTCTGACCGCCCGGCCCGTTGATCGAAAGCTGCCCGGAATGCACCACCTTGAAAGACTGCTCGGTCGCAGCGGCACTGCCAATATCCTCAGTGCGGTCCGAAACGGTCTCCGAAATGGTCAGATCGCCGACTTCACCATATAGGCGCAGGGTAACCTGGCTGCCTTCGGGGACTGCCAGCCCGTCGGTCTGGATGTCCGCCAGATAGATCGTGGGTTTTCCCGTATATCCGGGCGGCTGCACCCAACCCTCCCAGCTTGGCCCGCCGACTGCACCCGGATCGCCGCCGGCCATGATTTCCGAGACACTTGCAACCCGCAACGCAGAGCCAAACAACAGCGCCATGACAAGGGCCAACGTCGCAACGTAGCGCAAGGCATAAGGGTCACGCCGCGCGACCCGCAGATCCGGGGCCGGCGCGCGAGCCTTGCGAGCCTGTGCCGCCATGCGTTCGACATGGGCTTCCCACACAGCCTGCGAAGCCGGATCGTCGGCCCCGATCGCCTGCTCATCCATGATTGCCGATAGTGGCCTGCCCGGAAGCGTGATATCCAGCCGCGCCAGCGCTTCTTCGGCGCTTGGCCAGCGAAACCGGCGCCACGCGAAAACCAGGCTGGCAACCACCCCCAGAAAAGCGATGACCGCACCGACCCAAACGGCCTCGAGCGGCAAGACCTCGTGCAAACCGAACATCAGGGCGGCCAGCACAAAGAACACCGTCGCGATGAAGGGCCAGAAAGCCTTGGTCACACGCTCGGCCACCAATCCGACCCGGGTCAGAAAAATCTGGCCTTTCAATCGTTTCAGGACCAGCTGTGCGGTTTTGTCTGCCTGGCGCATCAATCCTTTCGGCACACCTTGCGGCGCGCGTTCATAGCCACTCGGGCAGTTTATCGCGTTTGATCATGTCATCATAGTCCGGACGCGGTCGGATGACGGCGAATTGATGCCCACGCACCAGAACCTCGGGGACAAGTGGGCGTGAATTATATTCCGAGGCCATGACGGCGCCATAGGCCCCGGCCGATCGAAACGCAACAAGATCGCCTGCCTGGAGCGGAGCCATGTCGCGCTCTTTTGCAAAGGTGTCACCCGTTTCGCAGACCGGCCCCACGACATCATAGGCTTGTGTGTCGGCGCCCGGGGTGGGTTCAACCACGGGCACAATATCGTGGTGGGCGTCATACATTGCCGGGCGAACAAGATCATTCATCGCCGCGTCGAGGATCAGAAACTGTCGATCCGCCCCTTGTTTTACATAGATTACCCGGCTGACCATGATACCTGCATTCCCGGCAATGAGCCGCCCGGGTTCGATCTGTATTTCGCACTCAAGGGAACCAACCGTGCGCTTGATCATCTCGCCATACTCCTGGGGCAACGGCGGCGCGTCATTCGAGCGATGATACGGGATGCCCAGCCCCCCGCCCAGATCCAGGCGGCGGATATCGTGCCCGTCGGCCCGCAGGGTTTCGGCGAGTTGCCCGATCTTTCGATACGCCGCCTCGAAGGGCGCAAGGTCGGTCAACTGGCTGCCAATGTGCACGTCGATCCCGACCACCTTTAGCCCGGCAAGCCGGCCGGCCATTGCATAGACCTCCCGTGCCCTGCCGATCGGAATCCCGAATTTGTTTTCCGATTTTCCGGTCGCGATCTTTTCGTGGGTCCTTGCGTCAACATCAGGGTTGACCCGGATTGTGACCGGCACGGATTGGCCAAGTGACCGCGCGACCTCATCCAGCGCTTCCATCTCGGGTTCGCTTTCGATGTTGAACTGCCGGACACCGCCCTCGAGGGCTATGCGCATTTCTTCGCGCGTCTTGCCGATGCCCGAAAACACGATCCGCTCTCCGGGGATGCCGGCGGCGCGCGCGCGCAGGTATTCACCGGCAGAGACCA
>JALSJL010000131.1 GCA_026989405.1 Marinosulfonomonas sp.
GCAGGGAAAGCCGGGAAAGAACCGGCTTGCCGTCATAGCCCACGGCGGCGTTTTCCAGGTTGATGATCGGCGGCGACAGTTCCTCGGGCTCGGGAAAGCTGAAACGCTTGAGCGCGGCTTCCTGCGGGGTGGTGATGGTTTTCAGCTTTTCGATCATCTTGAGGCGCGATTGCGCCTGCCTGGCCTTGGACGCCTTGTAGCGGAAGCGGTCCACGTAGCATTGCAGATGCGCCCGGCGTTCCTCGGCCTTGCGGTTTTCGGCCTGGGCCACGGCGATGCGCGCGGCGCGGGTCTGGGCGAATGTGTCGTAATTGCCCTGGTAAAACGTGAGCTTGCGGTCTTCGAGATGCAGGATGCCGCCCACGGCGCGGTTCAGTAGCGCGCGGTCGTGGCTGACGATGATCACCGTGTGCGGGTAGCGCGCAAGGTAGCTTTCCAGCCACAGCGCGCCTTCGAGGTCCAGGTAGTTGGTCGGCTCGTCCAGCAGCAGAAGGTCGGGCTGGGCAAACAGCACGCCGGCCAGGGCGACGCGCATGCGCCAGCCGCCGGAAAAGGCCGAACACGGCATCTGCTGTTCGTCGTGGGTGAAGCCAAGCCCGCGCAGGATCGCCCCGGCGCGCGCTTCGGCCGACCAGGCGTCGATATCGGCAAGGCGGGTCTGGATGTCGGCGATGCGGCCGGCGTCGCTGGCGGTTTCGGATTCGGCCAGCAGGGCGGCGCGTTCGGTGTCTGCGTCCAGCACGGTGTCGATCAGCGAGACCTCGGAGCCCGGCACCTCCTGCGCGACGCCGCCGATGCGCGCGCCCCTGGGAATGGAAATGTCGCCGGCTTCCAGCGCCAGTTCGCCGCGGATCAGGCGAAACAGCGTGGTCTTTCCGGTGCCATTCCTGCCCACAAGCCCGACCTTGTGACCGGTCGGGATTACCGCAGAGGCGTTTTCGATCAGCGGGCGGCCGTTGACCGAATAGGTAATGTTCTCGATGCGCAACATGGGGCGCGGTGTGCCGCAGGAATGCAGGCGGGTCAATGTGCCTTTGGCAAAGATGCCTCCGGCGGGAGTATTTCGGGCAAGATGAAGCCGAACCGCTCTTCATCTTGCCAAAAATACTCATGCGCCGGTCCGGCCGGACGATGGGCCTGCCTTTGCGATAGCACTTTTCAACCCGGCAGACGCATGTTAGGGCAGCGCCGGAATTTGCACTGGCACGGGGCCGGTGCCCGCACATCAGATCAAGAGGATCATCATGGCCATTGAACGCACGCTTTCCATCATCAAGCCGGACGCGACCAAGCGCAACCTGACCGGCAAGATCGTCGCCAAGTTCGAAGATGCCGGGCTGCGCGTTGTTGCGCAAAAACGCATCCGCCTGACCAAGGCGCAGGCCGGGCAGTTCTACGAAGTTCACAAGGAGCGCCCGTTTTATGACGAGCTGTGCGAGTTCATGGCCTCGGGGCCGGTCGTCGTGCAGGTTCTCGAAGGCGAGGATGCGATTGCCAAGAACCGCGAAGTGATGGGCGCGACCAACCCGGCCGATGCCGCGCCCGGAACCGTGCGCGCGGAATTCGCAGAGTCGGTGGGCGAGAACTCGGTGCACGGGTCGGACGCCCCCGATACGGCGGCGCAGGAGATTTCCTATTTCTTTTCGGGACTTGAGATCGTCGGCTGACGCCGGACCACGCCAATCCTGTCGAGGGCCGTTTCCAGATCGGAGCGGCCCTTGTCATGCGCGCTGGACTTGAGCGCATCGAAACGAGCCCGAAGGTCGGTCTTTTCCCGGCCCTGGCAGTCATTCCAGGGGCGCCCCTGCAGGCCCATGACGAGCGCGTAGTAGCCGATGAAATGCGGCTTGCTGCCGCTTTGCAGCAGGCGTGCATAGGCCCTGTCGGCGCCCAGTTCGCGCAGTTGTTGCGCCGTGGTGATCCCGGCGCGGGCAAAGGCTGCGTCGCTGGCCGGGCCAAGGTTTCTGATTGTCGATACGGGGTCTGACATCGTGCCTCCGCCCGGCAGTCTAGCGCAACGATCCCTCGGCCGAAACGGTCAACTCAGATGCTGGCCCAGTCGGTAAACTGACGGGGGCTGTCTTGCGGCGGCGTTTTCTCTTGCGCGCCGTTCCCGGTCCGATCCGGTTTCGCCCGGTCTTCGGACGCCTGGTCCTCGGTTGCGGTCGTGTGGTCGTTCGTATACTCGTTACCCATGCTGTTCCCTCCAGAGGCAGCCCGACCCGGGGTCGCCAGGACATGTCGTCAAGACATGGGGCGGCCGGATCAGAGGTTCGCCATCACCCACCATGTCAATCGCAGGCAACTGTGCCGTGAGGCGGGCGAAAATGTGAATACTCCAGGAATATTCGATGCGGTGACGAGACTATCAGGTTCTGTCGGCTGTGGTGAATATTGCGGCAATCTGCCCTTCAATGTTTCCCCGCGACGCATTATCCGGCAATATCCGGCGAATTGGAAACCGAGGCCGGCGCGCGAGCAGGGCCGGCCCGGAATGCTGCGCGGGGCCGCGGGCTTGTGATATAAACAATCGACTCACCGAGACCGGGTGAGAGCCTTGGGGGCTGACAGTGCGTTTTGACAGATTGATATCGTGCCATCTTTTTCAGGCCGGGCGGGCGGGCGACCGTGTTCGGCGGGCATCTGTGCGGGGCGCGGGCATGTTGCCTGCGATCGGCACATGAGCGGCCCGGCCCGATCGCAAAGGCAACCGGGGGCGGCGGCGCAGGCTGAACCGCCGACGATTGACGATCTTCTTGATGGGAGCGGCTGGGAAGAGCGGCTGCAGGAGGCGCGCAAGAAACGCGAGCAGGCACTGGCCCGGCTGGCCAAAGACCGGCCCGCAGATCCCGCGCCTGCAGATGACGCGCCGTCCGGGGTGCCCAGCCTTGACGACATCATGGCGACGCCAAACCTGAATGAGCGCTTTGAAAAGGCGCGCCGGCTGCATGATCTGAAGGTGGCGCGCCGGGGTGGCGATGCGCCCGCCGGCGGCATCGTCGCGCCGGATGTGCCGGTGTCGAAAAAGCAAACGGTTCTGTTTGCCCTGACCGGGGACCGCAAGGCCGGCGCTGCGATTGTGCCGGGGGCGCCCGCGCAAACCGACCGCGCGCCATCCGTGGCTGGTGCGCCCAGGCCGCAAACGCCCGATGAAGGCCGGCAAGGCAAGGCGCAAAGGAAAGCCATCTGGTGGCTGCCTGCGTTCGCGTCCTTTGCGCTTGTGCTCTCGGCGGCCCTGGCCTTTGCCCCGATGCGCAGCTTTCTCATCGACAATGGCTGGGTCGCGGGGCCGCCGCCCGGAGCCGGGCCCGAGGTTGGCGGACCGCCCGAGCCCCTGGTCACGGCGGCCGCGACCGGTGCGTCCGGGCCTGGCCCCGGCGCTCTGCCGGTCACGGGCCAGGCTGCGCCCTCGGGAGTGTCCGGGGCTGCGGTCACGTTGACCCGTCCCGCGCGCGATGCCCTGAACGCACGACCCGAAGCCGCGCCGCCGCGTGAGGCGCTCGGCCCGCTTGCGCCGGCCTGGGGCCCTGCGCCGCAAGTCGCGGGGCTGGCCCTGCCGCCGGCCTCCGGGCCGGAGGGGATTGGCCAGGCAACCGCTGGTGCGCCAGGCCGGGTCGCGCGCCTGGCCCGTCCGGAGGTGTTGCCGGCCTCGACACCCGAGCCGGCCCCGGATCTGTCAGCCTTCGGGGCGGGCAGTCGCAGCCCCGGTGCGGGCGTGACGGTTCGGCTGTCTGATCTGGCGCAGCCCGTCCTGGCGGCAAAGGGCCCCGTGCGCCCGGAACCGGCGGAAAGTGCGCGCGCGCGCCTCATGGACCCGCCGGGCTCGGTGGCGCCCGCCGCCGCAGCCGGGATCGCCGAATTCGGCAGCCCTGGCTTTGTCCGCAGTGCGGCGGTGGTATCCGGTGGCTCGGTTGCGGCGCAGACCAGGCCGGTCGCCGTCGGGCCAAACGAACCTGCCCTGATCTTGCCCGCGACCCGGGCCGCGGCGGTGCCCGGCCCCGATCGGCGCGGGCGCGGGGGCGGGCTGGCCGCCCCGGTTGCGCCCCGGGGCTTCACCCTGCGCACAAGCGCTCCGGTTCCCAGACCTGTCGCAAGGCCGGCCCGGGTTGACGCCCCTGTCCCTGCGGTCGAGGGGGTCGTGGTGCGCGTGCATGCCCCGGCCAGCGTGGCCGATGAAGACCTTGCGGCGCTGCAGGATGCCCTTGGGGCGACCGGCTATCCGGTGGCCGACCCCAAGCGGGTGGACTTCCAGATTTCCAGGAGCAACGTGCGCTATTACCATCAGCGAGACTTGCCGGCAGCCCGGGAACTGGCCGACGCCGCCGGCGCCGTCCTGCGCGATTTCACCGGTTTCCGGCCGTCGCCTCCCGAAGGCACGGTCGAGCTGTGGGTCAAGGGCCCGGCCAGCAAACGCGCGCCGGCGCGGGCGGCACGAAAAACGTCGCGCCGGCGCCAGGCCAGCCAACCGGATGCCCTGGCGACATTGCGTGATCGTCTGGTGCGCCGGCTGCAAAACCGTGACTATTTGCCAAATGGTGGAAATTGACCGTCCGGGCGCGGTGGTTTCTTGAGTTGGGCGAAAAGATTGGTTACTGTCCTGCGTGGTGTCGTCCGGGCATTGCTGGGTATTGAAGAGTTTCAAGAGGGGGTGAACATGCCAAGTCCGCGGCTGATGGCTGTCGTGACGGCGCTGATGCTGGTTGCGGGGGCGCAATCGGGGCAGGCGGCCTATTCATTGGCGCAGCTCGAAGAGATCGAAAAGCTGATCGTGCGCAAGGATTGTTCCGGGCTGTGGTCGTTTCTGGCGGCCAACCCCGGAATACTGGATGGCAACGACCCGCTTGCGGTCGAATTGCGCCAGTTCATGTCCGGGGTGAACGGCGGCCTGATCGATTGCGTTTCGGTCGGCCCCGGCATCGCGCCGAGCGTGGATGATCTGGCATCACGGGTCGGGGCAAGCTATTGAGCGATCTGGCAGGTCTGACGGATCACGCCATGGCCCGCCGACGGGTTGCCTATGTGCTGGATCCCCGGTTTCCCGGTGGCACGTCTTCGGCTCTTGCTCAGGAATTGCGTGCGATTGCGCCGATCCTGCGCCCGCATGTCTACGGAATTTCCTCGCGGATGTTTTCCGGTGACCGGATCGCGCCGGTGTTGGAAGAGGCGCTGGACGAACTCGGGCTTGACCTGCGGTGGGATCCCGAACGCATCGCCGCCGACATTGTCATTGTCCACAACCCGGCCTTTCTGAAGTTTCAGACCGAATTTCCGGCGCGCATCATCGCGCGCAGGCTGCTTGTCGTGACGCATGAGAACTTTCTCCGCCCGGGTGGCAACGAGGGCTTTGACGTGGCGCGCTGTCTTGACCAGCTGGACCGGGCCAGCCTGGCGCTGGAAAAGACCCTGGCCCCCATATCGCCCTGGAACCGCCGCACGGTCACCGACTGGCTGGCGGCCCGGTCGCGCGGGCCGCGCTGGCGCGTGCTGGGGCAGGACTGGTTCAACATTTGCGCCTTCGAGCGGCACCCGCCCAACCCGGCCCCGCGCGACCGGCGCGGAAGGTTGTCACGGCCGGGGTTCGAGAAATTTCCGCCGCTGGCGGATCTGGAAGTCAGCTTTCCGCCGGAAGCCGAACGCAACCTGCTGCTTGGCGCGGACACGCTGTCGGATGTCGCGGGCGACCATCCGCACTGGGAGATCGTGCCGTTTCGCGCGATGGCGGTGGATGCGTTTTTCGCCGGCATCGATTTCATGATCTACCACACGTCACCAGCCTTGCGCGAAAGTTTCGGCCGCGTGCTGGCCGAAGCGATCGCGGCCGGAAAACTGGTGATCAGCGACGCCCCGACGGCTGAAAATTTCGCCGGCGGTGTGGTGTCGGCTGAACCGTCGCAGGTGGGCGCCGTCGTGCGCGGGTTTCTGGATGATCCCGAAAACTACCGTCGGCAGGTCGAGCACGCGCAGGCGCAGCTTGACCGGTTCTCGGCCACCCGTTTTGCCGATTTTTTCGCGGAGCATGTGCTGGGCCACAAGGTGGAGGCGCCATGATCCTGGTTGAGTCCGGCCCGGCCGATGAGCGCGCTTTCGAGGCCAAGCTGCAGTTTACCCGCCAACTGGTGTCATGTGGCCATGAGGCTTTCATTGATCAGGACAGCGTGCCCGAAGCGTTGACCGGCACGCGGCTGTATGACGCGGTGGCGTTTCTTGCCAGTGCCGATGAGGCCGACATCTCGATGGTGGTGGTGATCGGTGCCGAAGCCATTGACGAGACCACCCTGCGACGATTGCGAAACCTGCGGCTGCCGCCCGATTGCCCGGTCCGGGCGGTGGGGTGGTTTGCCGATCATCAGGCCAGGATCGCCGCGCAGTCGCGCCTGGCCTATGTCCTGGGGTTCGAACCCGAGATCGTCGATCTCGATGATCTGCAACCCAATCCGCTGCGAAAGGGCTCGATCGCGCCGCTTTTTGCCGGCCATTGCCAGCCATCCGGGCCGCAGGCAACCGGGGCGCAGAGCCGTCGGTTGCTGCTGGTTCTGTCGGCGCAGATGCTGGAAGACGACGACACGCTTGCCGACCTGGACATGCTGTCGGGCCTTTCCGGGCTCGAGCTGGTTTTGCTGACATCGGGGCAGGGCAAGGAGCTGATCCGCAAGAACGCATACCCGCTGCCCCTGGCCTTCGGGTTTGGCGAGCTTGCGCCGGAAACCTTTGCGGCAATGGCCGACATGATCGCGGTTTTCGGCCCCTCTGTGCCGGGTGAGCAGGTTGCCGGGGTCTGCCTCGACATGATGCGAAACGGGGCGGTCGTGCTGGATTGCACGCAAGGCAGCGCGCTTGTCGCCACCGGTGCGCCGGCGGTGCGCGGGCCTTACCGGCTGGCCGGGCTGCTGCCCTTCCTGCAAAGCAACATCCTGCCCAATCTGGACAGGCTGGGCCAGGAGGCCGCGGGCCACGCGTGGTTGCGCGGCAATGATTTTCGGCGCCTTGAAACTGCGCTGGGGCTGCCCGAGGCTGCCTCCGAAGGCCGGGGCGTGCCTGCCGGAGAGGCGAAGATGATCTTCATGCCGACAAACGGCGTCGGGCTGGGGCACGCACAGCGCGCTTCGCTGGTTGCGCGCGAGGTCGAGGAGATCGGGGCAGATGGCAGGGTCGGCTTTGCGGCCTACCCCAGCTGCATCCCGCTGCTGCAGTCCAAGGGGTTCGACTGCATGCCGCTGGTGGCGCGCAGCGAGCATCACGATGCGCCCAATGCAAATGATCTGGTGAACTATCTCAGGCTGCGGCAATTGCACCGCACAGGCGACACGCTGGTGTTCGACGGTGGCTATGTCTTCGACTCGGTCTTTCGCACGATCCTCGAAAAGCAACTGACCGGCATCTGGATCCGGCGCGGGCTGTGGCAGGCCGGGCAGGCGCGCCGGACGCCGTTGGAGCGCGAAGCGGTGTTTCGGCGTGTGATCGTGCCCGAAGAGGCATTTCCCGAGTTGAACACGGACTATTCCTTCGGGCCGAAAGTGCACCGTGTCGGGCCGATCGTGCAGGAAAGCCGGCAGACGCCGAACCAGCGCGCCAACCTGCGTGCGGCATTGGCTGAAAAGTTCGGGCGCCCGTATGAGCGCCTGATTGTCACCATGCTGGGCGGCGGTGTTGCGGCCGACCGGAACAGCCAGTTGCAGACGATCTGCGCCGAGGTCGAGGCACACCCGGACTGGCTGCACCTGATGGTGGTCTGGCCAAGCGCGAAAGTGGCGGCGGGGCTGCATGGCTGGAGCAATTCGCATCCGGTCACCACGCAGCGGGCGCTGGACCTGTGCCGGGCCGGCGACCTGATGGTCTCGGCTTCGGGCTACAACTCTGTCCACGAAGCGTATTACCACGCGATACCCGCGATTTTCATTCCGCAGATGGCCAGTTACATGGACGATCAGGACCGCCGGGCGCGGGCGATGTCAGAGCGCGACCTGGCGGTGACGCTTGCGCCGCAAGATCTGATGTCGCTGCAGCGCGAACTGGTGGACTGCCTGGAAAACGGCAAGGCCGAGGATCTGCGCGACCGACTCGGGGCGGCCGCGCCCCCGGAGCGCGGGACAGGCGCGGCTGCGGAACTGATCAGGGAGGTTGTGCATGATGAGCGATGACATCTGGAGCGACATCGCCGCCCGGCTGTCGCCCTCGGCCCCCGTCGATCTTGATGCGCTGTTGCCGCAGGACCGGCCCCGTCCCGGCGGCTGGCTGGAGCGCGAGGTCGGGGCTGGCTGGGTAGCGCCGGCGCGCGCGATCTGGGCGTCTCGGCCTGGCGGCGCGGCCACGATCGGAGTGCGCGTCACCGGTGAGCTGGACAATGTCGCCCGAACCGCGGCCCGCCTTGTGGCCATCGCGACCGAGCGCAACGTCACGCCGATCATCTTCACGACGCTGGCAAGCTGCGGGCTGGAGCGGTTCGGGTTTCGGGTCGAACGGTTGTCAGGCGCCAATGCGCGACAACAGGCGGTGTGCGAAGCCGAACTGATGAGCTTCTGGGATATCGTGATTGTCATCGACGCGGCGCAGATCGGCAGTCTGGGCTGAACGCTGCGAAGGCGCTCAGCCGCCCGTGTTCTCGGCAAGGAACGGTTTCAGGCTGTTGCGGAAGGCTTCCATGAATTCCAGCGTGATCATCGACACCGGCGTATGTGTCGGATGCAGCAGCGCCAGCCTGTGCACGATGGTCGGCACAAAGGGTTTGATCACGAGGCCGCGCTGTTGGTATTCGTGCGCATCCAGCGCACTGACCACCGAGACACCGACCCCTTCTGCCACCAGCATGCAGGCGGCGGTGAACTGGCGCACCTCGATCAGGGACCGCAGGGCCACGCCGTTTTGCAGAAATGTCTCTTCGAGCTGGCGGAAAAACACGCTGTCGCGCCGGGTATGGATGATCCCTTCGCCTTCCAGGTCCGACGGGCCGACCTGGCGGGCGTCTGACAGGCGGTGTCCGGCCGGCAGGATGCACACGGCCCCCATGCTCAGGGTTTCGCTTGCAACCGCCGGGTGGTCGGAGAAATTGTCGGTGATGCCGAAATCATACTGCTCGCCGATGATCCATTCGAGAATGCGCTCGGGGCGGTCGGGTTCGATGGTGACGGTGACGCCGGGGCGTTCACGCAGGAAATCGGCGACGACGCCGGGCAGGTGGCTGGTGGCAAAGCCCGGCAGGCAGGCAATGCGCAGGTGGCCGGCCTTGCGCTCGGTGAGGTCCTTGGTCAGTTCCTCAAGGTGGTGGACGCTGGACAGGAGGCGCTCGACCTCGCCCAGCAGGTAGCGCGATTCCTGGGTTGGCACGAGGCGACCGTCACGACGTTGAAACAGTTCAAAGCCGACCTCGGTCGAAAAATCGCGCAGAAGGCGTGAAACCGCGGGTTGGGAAACCGTCAGTTCCTCGGCCGCGCGGGTGATGTTGCCCAACTGCGCAACCGCGCGGAAGGCTTCCAGCTGTCTGAGACGTATGGCCATGGGGATCCGGGTTGGTTGTGCGGGCTTGTCTGATCAAGGCATAATATCATGTTATGCCACTTGTTACAAAACTTTCATTTGAATTATGTTTCGGCCCGTGGTTTTGTAGTGTCAGGAAAGACGGTTCACCGTTGGCCAACTGAGGGGACTCCGGGCCGCGGTGGCGCTTTGCTGAAACAACTTGGGAGAGACAATCATGAAACATTCGACCCTCGGCTCCATCGTCGCAGGCGTGGCGCTGTCATTTGCATCGACGGCATTTGCGCAGGTGGAGATCCAGTGGTGGCACGCCATGGGCGGCACCAACGGCGAACGCGTCGACAAAATCGCCGCCGATTTCAACGCGACCCAGTCGGACTACAAGATCGTGCCCGTCTACAAGGGCAACTACACCGAGACGATGACCGGCGCGATCGCGGCGTTCCGCGCCAAGGAGCACCCGACCATCGTGCAGGTGTTCGAGGTGGGCACGGCAACGATGATGGCGGCCAAGGGCGCGATCTATCCCGTGGAACAACTGATGGCCGACACCGGCGAGCCGTTCGACAAGGGTGACTTCCTGCCGGCGGTGATTTCGTATTACCAGACGCCGGACGGTGAATTGCTGTCGATGCCGTTCAACAGCTCGACCCCGGTTCTGTGGTATAACAAGGATGCGCTGGACGCCGCCGGCGCCGAGGTTCCGACAACCTGGGCCGAGGTGAAGGACGCGTCGCAAAAGCTGGTCGACAACGGCATGAAATGCGGCTTTTCCTTTGGCTGGCAATCCTGGGTCATGATCGAGAACTTCTCGGCCTGGCACAACATCCCGATGGGAACCAAGGAAAACGGCTTTGCCGGGTTCGACACCGAGTTGGTCTTCAACAATGACGCCGTGATCAACCGACTGGCGGACGTGGCCGACATGGGCAAGGACAGCCTGTTCGTCTATGGCGGCCGGCGCGGCGACAGCCTGCCGATGTTCACCGGCGGCGAATGCGGCATGTGGCTGAACTCATCGGCCTATTACGGCTCGATCAAGAGCCAGTCCGAGTTCAACTTTGGCCAGACCATGCTGCCGCTGGATACCGACGTTGCGGAGGCGCAGCAGAACTCGATCATCGGCGGTGCAACGCTGTGGGTCCTGGCCGGCAAGTCGGACGAGGAATACAAGGGAACCGCGAAGTTCCTGAACTATCTTGCCTCGCCCGAAGTGCAGGCCTGGTGGCACCAGGAAACCGGCTATGTGCCGATCACCCAGGCCGCCTATGAACTGTCGCAGGAGCAGGGGTTCTACGAAAGCAACCCCGGCACCGACACCGCGATCAAGCAGCTCAGCCTGAACGAGCCGACACCGGCATCGCGCGGTATCCGCTTCGGCAACTTCGTGCAGATCCGCGACATCATCAACGAAGAGATGGAAGCGATCTGGGCCGGCGACAAGACCGCCAGGGAAGCCATGGACACCGCTGTCGAGCGCGGCAACGTGCTGTTGCGCAAGTTCGAGCGCGCGATCCAGTAGATCGGTTGCATGAAACCGGCCGTCCCGCTGCGAATGCGGGGCGGCCAAGACCCTTGCCGGCGGAGTGTTGAGCCTTGCTGAAGCGCGTCCATTTCCCTTCCTCGCTGCTGCCTTACCTGCTGGTCGCCCCGCAGGTTCTGATCACGCTGATCTTTTTCATCTGGCCGGCAAGCCAGGCGTTGTGGCAGTCGATGCTGATCGAGGACGCTTTCGGCCTGAGCACCGAATTCGTCTGGTTCGAGAATTTCCAGGCGCTGATGGACGACCCGCTTTACCTGGCGACCTTCAAGCGCACGGCCTTCTTTTCGCTGGCGGTCGCCTTCGTTTCCATGAGCTTTTCGCTGATCCTTGCGGGCTTTGCCGACCGGGTCATTCGCGGCGCCACGGCCTACCGGACGCTGCTGATCTGGCCCTATGCCATCGCGCCGGTTCTGGCCGGCGCGCTGTGGGTTTTCATGTTCAACCCGACGCTTGGCATCGTGGCCTACGGGCTGGAATTCCTGGGCTATGAATGGAACCACAAGGTGAACGGCGGGCAGGCGATGGCGCTGGTGATCATGGCCGCGGCCTGGAAACAGGTGGCCTACAACTTCCTGTTCTACCTGGCGGCGATGCAGTCGATCCCGAAATCGGTGGTCGAGGCGGCCGCCATCGACGGGGCCGGGCCGATGAAGCGGTTCTGGACGATCATCTTCCCGCTGATTTCCCCCACCACCTTCTTCCTGCTGGTGATCAACATGGTCTACGCCTTTTTCGATACCTTCGGCATCATCCACGCGGTGACGCAGGGCGGGCCGGCCAATGCCACGACGATCCTTGTCTACAAGGTGTTCAACGACGGGTTCGTCGGGCTGGACCTGGGCGGCTCGGCGGCACAGTCGGTGATCCTGATGGCGCTGGTGATCGCGATGACGGTGGTGCAGTTCCGTTTCATTGAACGCAAGGTGGAATACTGATGGTCGAAAATCGCCCCTGGCTTGCCTTTTTCACGCATGTGGTGCTGCTGATCGGCATTTTCATCATTGCGCTGCCGATCTGGATCACATTCGTTGCGGCCACGCATGATGAAATCCGCATGACGCAGGTGCCGTTGCCGATGCTGCCCGGCGACCAGTTCTTCGTGAACCTCAAGCGCACGCTGTTCGGCTCGGGTCTTTCGGGCACCGAAACGGCGCCGGTCTGGCGGATGCTGCTCAATTCGCTGGTCATGGCGATGAGCATCGCCATCGGCAAGATCGCGATTTCGCTGCTGTCGGCCTTTGCCATCGTCTATTTCAAGTTCCCGTTTCGCATGTTCTTCTTCTGGCTGATCTTCATCACGCTGATGCTGCCCGTCGAAGTGCGCATCCTGCCCACCTTCGAGGTGGTGGCGCAGCTTGGAATGCTCAACAGCTACGCCGGCCTGTCGATCCCGCTGATCGCCTCGGCCACCGCCACCTTCATGTTCCGGCAGGTGTTCTTGACCATCCCCGACGAGATGCTGGAAAGCGCGCGCATCGACGGCGCCGGGCCGATGCGGTTTTTCTGGGACATCCTGATCCCGCTCAGCCGCACCAATATTGCCGCCCTGTTCGTGATCCTGTTCATCTACGGCTGGAACCAATACCTCTGGCCGCTGCTGATCACCACCGACAGCGACATGACCACCATCGTCATGAGCATCAAGCAGATGCTTGAAGCCGCCGAACAAAGCCCTCAGTGGAACATCATCATGATGACCGCGCTGCTGGCGATGCTGCCGCCGATCCTGGTGGTGGTGTTCATGCAGAAGCTCTTCGTCAAGGGCCTGACCGAAACCGACAAATAGGACGCCGAAAATGGCCAAGATCATTCTGGACAACCTGAAAAAGTCCTATGGCGCCACCGAGGTGCTGCACGGGGTGAACGCTGAAATCGAAGATGGCGAGTTCGTCGTCATCGTCGGCCCGTCGGGCTGCGGCAAGTCCACGCTGTTGCGCATGATCGCGGGGCTGGAGACCGTGACCGAAGGCGAGATCTACATCGGCGAGCGCATGGTCAACGGGCTGGAGCCCGCCGACCGCGACATCGCGATGGTCTTCCAGAACTACGCGCTTTATCCGCATATGTCGGTGCGCCAGAACATGGCCTACGGGCTGAAGATCCGCGGTCTGCCCAGGGATGAGATCAACCGGCGGGTGGAAGAGGCCGCCGAAATCCTGGAGATCGGTGACTACCTAGACCGCAAGCCGCGCCAGTTGTCGGGCGGCCAGCGCCAGCGGGTCGCCATGGGGCGGGCCATCGTGCGCCAGCCCGAGGTGTTCCTGTTCGATGAGCCGCTGTCAAACCTCGACGCCAAGCTGCGGGTGCAGATGCGGCTGGAGATTCGCAAGCTGCAAAAGCGCCTTGGCGTGACGGCGGTTTACGTGACCCATGACCAGGTCGAGGCGATGACCCTGGGCGACCGGCTGATGGTGCTGAACGGTGGTTACGCCGAGCAGTTCGGCACGCCGATCGAGCTGTATGAAAGACCGCAGACCATCTTTGTGGCGGGGTTCATCGGCAGCCCGGCGATGAATTTTCTGCCCGGACGTATCGAGGGCGACGCGGTGGTGCTGGAAAACGGCTCGAAAGTGCCGGGGGGCGCGGGCTCGGGGCAGGTGACGCTTGGGGTGCGGCCCGAGCACCTGGTGGCCGATGACAAGGGGCCGATCCGGCTGCAGGTGATCCTGGCCGAGCAACTGGGCGCCAACACGCTGGTGCACGGCGTTCTGGAAGGCACCGACACCCAGCTTGTGGTCTCGCTGGCCGGCATTCGCGCGGTGACCGAGGGCGAGGTGATGGGGTTTTCCATCGCGCGCGAGCAGATGCACCTGTTCGGGCCTGACGGTCGACGGATCAACTGATGGACGCGCCTGTCGATCTGTCGGCGCTGCGGCGCAAGCCGGGTGTCGTGCGGCTGCACGGCCACCGCGGCGCGCGCGGGGTGATGCCGGAAAACACGCTGCCGGGGTTCGAATTTGCCCTGGCCTGCGGCGTGGAGATCCTTGAGCTGGACGTGCATTTCACCCGCGAATCGATCCCGGTGATCACCCATAATCCGCGCCTTTCGGCCGATATCGTTCGCGATGAAAACGGCGAATGGATCGAGGCGCCGGGGCCGATGGTGCGCGAGCTGTCGCTGGCAGAGCTGCAGGCCTTCGACGTCGGCGGCATGCGCGACGGCACGCTTTATGGCGCACGGTTTCCGGACCAGGCCTTTCTGAGCGATGTGCCGACACCGCGCCTGACCGATCTGGCCGCGATCCTGGCCCGTCCCGAACATGGCCATGTCTGGCTGAACCTTGAAATCAAGTCGTCGCCCGGCCACCCCGAATACACGCCGCCGGTCCCGGACATGATCCGGTCCTTGCTGGAGGCTCTCGATTCGCACGACCTGGCGCCGCGCACGCTGGTTCAGTGTTTTGACTGGCGCGTTCTGGTTGAGCTGCACCGGCAGTTTCCGATCATCGCGCGGTCGTTTCTGAGCGAATACCCGGAAGACGGCGACCATCCCGAAGCCAATGTCTATGAAGGCTCACCCTGGATGGCCGGCCTGTCGCTGGCCGATCACGGCGGCTCGATGCCCGATCTGGTGGCCGCCGCCGGGGGCGAGGTCTGGAGCCCGAATTTTCGCGATGTCACGCCGCATGATCTGGCACGCGCGCGCGAACTTGAACTGGTCGTGAATGTCTGGACGGTCAACCGGCAAGAGGACATTGACCGCATGATTGCGCTGGGGGTCGACGGGATCATCACCGACTACCCCGGCCGCGTGCAGCGGCGCCTGAAGGCGCATGGTCTGGAGTGGGCCTGACGGGCTGAAACACGGATCGTGTCAGCCTTGCGACCGCCCGGAATTTACCTGAAGATTTTGGCTCCGGCGGCAGGGATCGAACCTGCGACCAATTGATTAACAGTCAACTGCTCTACCGCTGAGCTACGCCGGAATACCGGAGGCGGATATAACAAGCACCCGTGGTCGCGTCCAGAGGGATTTGCGCATTAAATCGCGTTTTCACCGATCCTTGGCGCGTCGGGCCGGCAGCGATGAAAGCGGGCCTGTGCAGCAAGCGTTCCCTCGGTACACACGCGGCCCCGCTGCACCAGATCGATCAGGTGGGCGAACACGTTGCGCGTGGCCGCGCCAAGCAGTTCGGGGGCGACTTCGGTATAGACCTGGCGGGCGATTTCGTCGGCGCTGAGCGGGCCGGCCGCGAGCGCTTTCAGGATGTCGCGTTCTCGCGAGATCCGGTGCTCGAGCAACCAGTCGCATCGTTGGCGCGGCTCGGAAACGGTCGGGCCGTGTCCGGGCAGAAACAGCGCGGCATCGAGATCGCGCAGCCGGCGGGTGGCGGCCATGAAATCGGTCAGGTCGCCATCGGGCGGGGACACCAGGGACGAGGCCCAGCCCATCACATGATCACCGGTGAAAATCATGTCGCCAGACTGGAAACACATGTGGTTGCTCATATGGCCCGGGGTCCACAGGGCGCGCAGCGACCAGCCTGCGCCGGCGACCTCGCACTGGTCCGTCAAGGTTTCGTCCGGGGTGAAATCGTGATCCACCCCTTCGCCGCCGCCGGCAAGGCCCCCGGCGCGAAGGTCGCGCATCACCGCGCTTTGGCCCGCGGCGCTGTCGCCAAAGGCAAAGACCGGTGCGCCGCAGGTCTGTTTCAGCATCGGGACCAATGTCGAGTGATCCACATGGCTGTGGGTCACGAAGATATGGGTGATCGTTTCGCCCGGTGCCAGGGCGTCCTGTATGGCGCGCAGGTGCGCAGGGCTGTCCGGCCCCGGATCGATGACAGCGACCTGGCCTTCGCCGAGGATATAGGTGTTGGTTCCCCAATGGGTCATCGGCGACGGGTTGGGCGCAATGACCCGCCGCAGGCCATCGGCAAGTTTTTCGCAAGTCGGGGGGCGAGGTGTCTGCATATGTGCTTTCTAATCGGTGTGGCTTGCGGATACCATCGGGTATGAACTTTGACTGGCTCAAGAAATACATGCCCCGCGGGCTTTACGGGCGCGCAGCCCTGATTCTGATCGTGCCGGTGTTCACCCTGCTGCTGGCTGTGTCGGTGGTCTTTGTCCAGCGCCATTACGCAGATGTCACGCGCCAGATGACGCGGGTTCTGGCGCTTGACCTTCGATTGTTGCTGACCGAGGTCGATCGGGCCCCCGATCTGGAAAGCGCGCTTGCGAACCTGAAACGCGTGGCCCGCCCGCTGCAACTGCGCACGCAGCTGCCGGTCGATCCGGTGCCGCACCGCTACGCGCGCAAGTTCTACGACATATCCGGGCACACGCTTGTCAGGACGCTCAAGGAACGTGCCCCGGCGGTGCGCGCCATTGACCTGGTCGAGGGGCGCCACGCGGTCCAACTGTGGCTGGATACCCGGCACGGCGTGCTCAAGGTCGCCTTTTCGCGCGACCGGGTGTCGGCGTCCAACCCGCACCAGTTTCTTGTGCTCATGGCATTTGTCGGCTTGCTCATGACGGCGATCGCTTTCCTGTATCTGCGCAATCAGCTGCGCCCGATCAAACGGCTGGCGCGCGCCGCCGAAGCCTTTGGCCGGGGAGAGATCGAAAGTTATCGCCCGTCCGGCGCCGTCGAGGTGAGGGCCGCCGGCAACGCATTCCTGAACATGCGCTCGCGGATCGAACGCCAGATCGAACAGCGCACGATGATGCTGTCGGGCGTCAGCCACGACCTGCGCACACCGCTTACCCGGCTCCGGCTCGGGCTGTCGATGATCGAGGACCAGAGCGAGGTGAAAGACCTTGAGCGCGATATCCAGGACATGGAACAGCTGCTGGAGGCCTTCCTGGCCTTTGCGCGCGACGATGCGCTGGACGATTTGCGCGAAACCGATCTGGCGGCGCTTGTGCGCGATGTGGCCAGCCGGGCGGCCCGGTCCCGGCGCGATGTGAGCCTGGGCGACATCGATGTGCCCGGAACGGTCAGGCTGCGGCCGATGGCGATCGAGCGGGCGCTTGGCAATCTGGTCGAAAACGCCTTGCGCTACGGCACGCGCGCCCGTCTGAGCGCCACCTCGGGCGAGCGTTCGATCACGATCTCGGTGGAAGACGACGGCCCCGGCATTCCCGAAGACCGGCGCGAAGAGGCGCTCAAGCCCTTTGCGCGCCTCGACGCTGCGCGCAACCAGGATCGCGGCAGCGGGGTCGGGTTGGGGCTGGCGATTGCCAGTGACATTGCCCGGCGCCACGGCGGCGCCTTGCGGCTGGGCCAGAGCGACGACCTGGGCGGGTTGCGTGTGGATATCGTGCTGCCGTTGTAGAGCCCTTTCAATCGAGGGCCTCACAAGCGACAATGGGGCCAGCAGAAAGGAAGGGCCATGTCCATTCGTGCCGTTCATTCGACCCGTCTTGCAAAACCGACGCTCGAGGGGGCCGGCGTGCATCTGCACCGCGCATTCGGGTTTCACGATCCCACGCAGTTCGACCCTTTTCTGTTGTTCGATGACTTTCGCAACGACGATCCGGCACTGTTTGAAAAGGGGTTCCCCTGGCACCCGCACCGGGGCATCGAAACCATCACCTATGTGCTCGAAGGAGAGGTCGCGCATGGCGATTCGCTTGGCAACAGCGGGGTTCTCGGGGCCGGGTCGGTGCAGTGGATGACGGCCGGTTCCGGCATCATGCACCAGGAGATGCCGCGGCCCAGTTCCAGCGGCCGGATGCACGGGTTTCAATTGTGGGCCAACTTGCCGTCCGCGCTCAAGATGAGCGCGCCGCGCTATCAGGACATCGGTCGCGACGATATCGCCGAGGTGATCGACGACGACGGCACGCGGGTTCGGGTGATCACCGGACAGTTCTGGGGTGCGACCGGGCCGGTTGACGGGGTCGCGGCCGAGCCGTTGTATCTGGATGTGTCCGTTCCGCCGAACCTGAACAAGACCTTGCCGGTCGACACATATGCAAACGCATTTGCCTATGTGTTCGCCGGGCGGGGGCAGTTCGCGCAGGCCTCGGCTCCGGTCGGGGTGCGGGTCGAAAAGGAACTGGACGGCCGCGAGATTGCCATGCGCGACATGTCGGGAAACCGCACGCTGGTTCGCTTCGACACCGGTGACAGCGTGCGCGTGCAGGCGGGGCCGGAAGGCGTCCGGTTTCTGCTGATCGCCGGGCGCCCCATCCAGGAGCCGGTGGCCTGGCACGGACCGATCGTGATGAACACCCGCGAAGAGCTGCGCAGGGCGGTGCGCGAGCTGGCCGACGGGACATTCATCCGGAACGGCGCAGGCCCGGGCCGCGAGCGCCGAGGCTGAATGAGCGCTGCCCGACAGCGGGCCGGTTTGTCGCGGCAATGGTGCTTGCAAGTGAGTAGTCACTAACATATGTAGCGGGTATCGAAATCAAACCCCGGTGATGAAATGGCATTGCATGATGGGCCGTCGGCCATGGCCCCGAAAAACCGAACGCTCATGGCGACGGTGGCCGTCCTGTTTGGTCTTCTGACCATCGTGTCGGGGGGCAAGGTCGCCCTTGGGCTCGGAGACGCACGCGCCGCGGCGGGGGCTTATGTGCCATTTGTTGTCTGGTTCAATTTCCTGGCCGGGTTTGCCTATGTGGCTGCGGGGGTCGCCATCTGGAAGCGGCTGAGCTGGGCCGGAACGGCGTCAACGCTGATACTTGCCGCGACCGTCATCGTGGGGCTGGCCTTCGGGGTTCATGTGCTGGCCGGCGGGGCGTTTGAAATGCGCACGCTTGTGGCGCTTGGTCTTCGTATCGCGGTCTGGTCCGGTATCGTGTTCACCTTGATGCGAAAGACAGGCTGACCATCCCTCGCATGACCCGAACTGGAAACCGACGATGAAACCCGCACTGAAACTGATGTTCGTGACCTTGCCCTTGGTGGCCCTCGGGGCGGCCGTTCTGGCGGTGATCATTGCGAACCGGCCGGCACCGGTGCGCAGCGATGTGGCCGAGCGGGCAACGGCCGTCCGGGTGATCGAGGCGCGGCAATCCGGGCTGGCGCCAGGGGTGACCGGATATGGGGTCGTGCGCCCGACCCATGTCTACGAGGCAATTGCGCAAGTCGGCGGCACGGCCGAATATGTGAACCCCGACCTGGAGCGGGGCAAGGTCTTGCCGGCGGGGGCGGTGCTGGTGCGGCTGTCACAGGCCGATTTCAACCTGGCGATTGCGCAGGCCAGGGCAAATATCCGGGCCGCCCAGGCCAGGCTGGCGGAACTGGATGTCTCGGAAAAAAACCTGAACGCGGCCCTGGATATCGAGCTGAATGCGCTGGAGCTGAAAGAGCGGGACCATGCACGAATTCAGCGGTTGGCAGAGTCGGGGACCGTCAGCCAAACGGCGCTGGATGCGTCGCTGAGCGGCTTGCTCGCACAACGTCAGAAAGTTCTGAACCTTGAAAATTCGCTGGCGTTGCTGCCGACACAGCGCGCGTTCCAGAAAGAGCAGATTGCCGTCTACCAGGGCAATCTTGAAACCGCGGAACTGAACCTTGCGCGCACCGAACTGACGCTTCCGTTTGCCGCGCGCGTCGCGCAACGCGCCGTCGAGGTCGGGCAGTTCATCCGCGCCGGTCAGTCGGCGGCCGTTCTGGATGGGGTCGGGTCGGCCGAGGTCGAGGCGCAGGTGCCGATCAACGACATGCTGTCGCTGTTGCGATCCGGGGCTGACGGCGCCGGGCCGGCCAGCCTGGGCACCGAGGCCATGAACGGGATCCTGAAAAACCGCGGTGTCACGGCAACGGTCGGATTGCAACTGGGTGGCCGCGAGCTGGTTTGGCCCGCAGAGGTTGAGCGTATCAGCGACACCATTGATCAGAAATCCGGCACGCTTGGGGTGATTGTGCGCGTGGCCACCGCCTACACCGCCGCCCGACCGGGTGAGCGGCCGCCCCTGACCAAGGGCATGTTCGTCGCCGTCAGGCTGAGCGCGGCACCTCTGGCCGGTCTTGTCATCCCGCGCAGCGCGCTTCGCGATGGCCAGGTCTTTCTGGCCGACGAAAATGATCGCCTGACGAGGGTTCCGGTCGAAACCCTGCTGCTGCAGGACGATGTGGCGCTGGTGAGCGGCGGGCTGAAGCCGGGGGCGCGGGTCGTCGTCAGCGCGCCGTCGCCGGCCATCGACGGCATGTTGCTGGAGGTGGTCGTGGATACGGAGCTTGAGGCCCGCCTGGCACAAACGGGGCAGGCAAGATGATCCGCCTCGTCACCGGGCACCCCACGGTTGCGAACCTGTTGATGGTCGTATTCCTTCTTGCCGGGGTCTTTGCCGGCCCCGGTCTTTTGCGCGAGACCTTTCCGAGGGCGGCCCCCAATGAGGTCGAAATATCGGTCGCCTATCCCGGCGCGCGCCCGGAAGACGTGGAAACAGCCATTTGCGAAAGGATCGAAACGGCCCTGGACGGGGTGACCGGCATTGACACCCAGTCCTGCGAAGCACGCGAAAACCTGGCCCGGGCGGTGGTTCAGATGCGTGAGGGCGACGATTTCCAGGCCTTCGTCGCCGACGTCAAGACCGAACTGGAAGCAATCAACGACTTTCCGGATCGGGCCGAACCGGCGCGGATCAAACCGTTGGGGTTGACGGATTTTGTCGCATCCGTGGCCATCACCGGCCCCGACAGGCGCACGGATCTGAAGGACTACGCGGATGACATTCGCACCCGGATGCTGCGATGGGGGCGCATTCCCGGCGTCACGATCCGCGGTTTCCCCACGCGGGAGCTGAACATCGGCCTGCGGCCCGACGCGCTTCGTCAGTTTGCCATATCGGTTCCCGATGTCGCCCGCGCGCTTCAAGCGGCCAGTGTCGATGTGCCGGCAGGCAGCCTGGAAACCGCATCGGAAACCTTGCTGCTGCGCATCGTCGAAGAGCGGCGCACGCCTGAGGCTCTGGCGTCGGTCATCGTCCTTTCGTCAGCGCAGGGCGGGCGGGTGAGCCTTGGCCAGATTGCGCAGATTACCGAAGACTTCACGGGGGAAGATGACCGTATCGAATTTGACGGCAGGCCTGCGGCCATTCTGGACATCACGAAAACCCGGGCGGAAGACAGCCTGCGCATCATGGATGCCCTGACGGCGTTTCTGGCCCATGAACGCGCGCAGGCGCCCCCCGGCATGGTGCTCGAGGTCACCTCCGATGCCGCCAGTATCGTGCGCGAGCGCCTTGAGCTGGTGGTTGTCAACGGATTGCAGGGGCTGGCGCTGGTGTTCCTGGTGCTCTGGCTGTTTTTCGGGTTCCGGTTTTCGTTCTGGGTGGCGATGGGGCTGCCGGTGTCGCTGATGGGCGGCATCGCGTTGATGGGGCTGGTCGGCTATTCGCTGAACCTGATGACCACGCTGGGGCTGTTGATCGTGATCGGTCTGCTGATGGACGATGCGATTGTCATTGCGGAAAACATCGCGCGCCTGCGTGAACGCGGGCTGAGCGCATTCGAGGCCGCCGTGCAGGGGGCCCGTCAGGTCTTTCCCAATGTTCTGGCGTCTTTTCTGACAACCGCCATGATTTTCGGCTCGCTTGCCTTTCTGTCCGGCAACCTGGGTGCGGTCTTGCGGGTCGTGCCGGTGGTCATGCTGTTCGTGCTCACCGTTTCACTGATCGAGGCCTTCCTGATCCTGCCGCACCATCTGTTGCACAGTCTGGAACATCGGCGCGCCGAAGGCAGCATTCGCCACCGGGTCGAGCAGGCGATGGATTTTGCCCGCGAAAGGATCGTCGGCCCGATTGTCGATGTCGGCATTCGCTGGCGCTATGCGGTGACCGGGCTGACATTTGCGCTGCTGTTGGTGGCGGCGGGCATGCTGGCCGGCGGATATCTGAAGTTCACGGCATTTCCGGAGCTGGACGGTGACACGATCGTGGCCCGGGTGCTCTTGCCGCAGGGAACGCCCCTTGCTCGCACCGAACAGGTCGTGGCGCGCCTTCGGGACGGGTTGGCCGAAACCAGCCGGGAGCTTTCCCCGTTGCAGCCCGATGGCGCCGAGGTGATCCGCCATGTCACGGTTTTTTATGGAGAAAACCGGGATGCCTTTGAAACCGGCGCGCATGTGGCAACGGTCAGTGTCGATCTGCTCGGGTCATCTGTGCGCGCAAGCCGGCCCGACGAGATCATGGACGTCTGGCGCAAGGCGGTTGGCAACGTGCCCGACGTGATCAGCCTGAAATACGCGGAATCGACCATCGGACCGGCTGGTATCGCGATCGACCTGCGCCTGAAGGGGGACGATCTGGATCAGCTCAAGGCGGCATCTCTCAGGCTGCAGGACTGGCTGTGGCAATATGACGGTGTGACATCGATCATGGACGACCTGCGCCCGGGCAAGCGCGAGCTGCAGATCACGCTGACCGAAGCGGCCGGCCCCATGGGCATCACGGCCGGGCAGCTGGCCGACCAGCTGCGGGCGGCCTATCTGGGCACCACGATCAGCGAACTGCAGGTGAGCGGCCAGCAACTGGAAGTGAACGCAAGGCTGGCCGAACCGGCCCGCAACCTGCTTCGCCAGTTCGATGAGTTCGTGATCACCGGGCCGGGTGGAACGCTTGTTCCGCTTTCTGTCGTGGCAAATGTCGAGGTTGGGCAGGGGGTCAACCGGATCAATCGCCAGGATGGGGTGCGCGCGGTGACCATTCAGGGCACCATTGACACCCGCATCGCTAATGCCAGCGCAATCGTGTCCGACACGCTGGCAAATTTCGTGCCCGGGTTGTTGCAGGACTTTCCCGGGGTGTCACTGGATGTCGAAGGGCAGCGCGCCGAGGCGGCCACGACGCAAAAATCCATGGTCAAGGGGTTTGCCCTTGGTCTGATCGGGGTGTTCTTGCTGCTGAGCTTCCAGTTCCGGTCCTATGTGGAGCCGCTGGTTGTCATGCTGATCATTCCGTTATCGCTGATCGGGTCGATTTTCGGGCACATGGCCATGGGGCTGGAATTTTCGATGCCGTCGATGCTGGGCTATGTGGCACTTGCGGGCGTTGTGGTGAACAACTCCATCCTGCTGGTCGATTTCGTCAAGAACGAGCACGGCACGTCGCTTTCGGTGGCCGAGGCGGCGGGCAAGGCGGCCCGGGCCCGGTTCCGGGCGATTTTCCTGACATCGCTGACAACGATCGCCGGATTGCTGCCGATTCTGACGGAAACCAGCCTGCAGGCCCAGATCCTGATCCCGCTTGTGGCCAGCCTGACGTTCGGTTTGCTGGCCTCGGCTGTCATCGTGCTGTTTGTTCTGCCAGGCATCTATGCCATTCTCGATGACTTCGGCCTGAGCACCCTGGCGCGCGAGCGCCGGCAGGCGCTGAAGGCCGCCGAAACGCCGGCCTGACCGGGCGGCCTTTCTGCCGCCGGAAAGCTGCGGCGGCGGCGCAGCGCCAACGCCTTGGGCTGAATTTGCCCACCCTGCGCCCAATCGCCGACAAAACGCTGACAAAATTCTTGTATTCAATTTTATTTCATACAAAATCAGCCGGATGCGGGAAATCCGCATTTGTTTTCGCGTTTGAAACAAAATGAAATGAATTGAATTGGAGAATGAGGGAATGCCTTTCTTGATACGCCTGTCTGCCCTGGGTCTGATAACAGCGCTTGGCGCCTGCGCCACCACCACACCGACGACACCGGCACCCACGACGCCTTCGGGGCCACCGCCCTTGCCATCGGGCGCGATCGGAAATGTGACCGAGAGCGGCGGCGACTACGCGATCGAAGCGAATTCGACCAGCTACGACCTTGGCACGCCGGTTATCACCGTCAACGACGACTATCGGTTCAACGGGGCCTTTGGCAACGCGACGTTTACCTATGGCGCCGTCGCGCGCGGCTATTCCAAGGCCGATGTCGATGCCATGGGCGGGATGCTGAGCGACGGCACCGCGTTTTCCGGGGTCACCGGCACCGCGGCGACCTCGCTGCCAAGCACCGGCACGGCGACCTATCTCGGCCGGTTCAGCATGGTCTATGAAAGTGCGACGCCGGGTGTGTTGTCGGCCACAAGCGGCGGGATGAGCCTGACGGCCGATTTCGACGCCA
>JALSJL010000132.1 GCA_026989405.1 Marinosulfonomonas sp.
TTTCGCAGGTTTTTTCGATGTCCTTGTAAACCACAATGCCCGGACCGTCCAAATTGGGGTGACCGGTGATATGGTCATTTTCCCACAGGTATTTCAGACCGTATCTTTCAAGCTCCGGCAGCAGTTCCTGAAAATCCGGGTTGGCGTGGATCCACACATGAGACGACCCGAACAGGTCATGCTTGAAGCCCGGCAACGTCACTTCCCGGGTGACACAGCCACCACCGATCCAGGGATTTCTTTCAACGACACAGACCGTCAGCCCGTTCTTTGCAAGCAGTGCCCCACAGGCCAGGCTGTTATGCCCGCCCCCCGCGATCACAATATCGAATTCCTGTGCAGTCAATTCCGACCCCCTATCTGGTTATACCAATAGGGCGATGAACTTTTTTGGTCAAGCCAATTTTAGACTTGTTGCATCGCGTCTTTCGGAATGATCGCGCCCTTGTGCCCGACAACTGTCGCCGCAAGCGACTGCCCAGCTTGAACCGCGTGGATCAAGTCGGACGATTTCAGATACGCATGCAGGAAACCCGCGTTGAACGAATCTCCTGCCGCGGTGGTATCAACAACCTTTGCCGCGGGTTTCGGCACCAGAGTCCGGTTTTCACCGGCGTGGAACACGTCCATGCCATCCAGATCCCGTGAGACCAGGACAACCGCCGCTCCAAGGTGGTGCAGGTTATCGGCGTGTCTGGCGGCCGATTGGGGCAAGAGCACCGCATCAAGCTCATCCAGTCCGCCTTTCACGATGCTGGATGTCGCCATGAATTCCCGATATATTTCGCCGATTTGTCCCGCATCAGCCATGTGCCTCCATAGGCCGGGGCGGTAATTCAGGTCAAACATCACGATACCGCCTTTTGCACGAACACGCCGCGCAGCAGCCAACAGGTTCTCACGTCCCTGCGGTGACATGATTGCCAGCGTAATTCCCGAAAAATACAGCGCATGGCAGGACGTGGCGAATGCGGCTTCCACCTCTGCATTGCCTGCCGTCAACAGGTCCCGCGCAGGCGACGCCGAGCGCCAGTAATGAAAACTGCGGCTGCCATCAGCAGCGACTTCAATGGCGTATAATCCTGTTTGCCTGCCCGGCTGAACCGCGGTCGGGGGCAACAGGATCGCTTCGGCGCGCAACGCATCGGCAATTCGCAAACCGAAAGGATCATCGCCAAGCCGGGTCAGATATCCGATTTTGGCCTGACCAGATGCCAGGCGCGCAAGATAAACCGCGGTGTTCGCCGTGTCGCCACCAAACCCGATACGCGCCAGGCCCTCCGCAGACATTCCTGACAGTTCGACCATCACCTCGCCCACGCAGACCACGGTTTTCACGCGCCATTCTCCAATGCAAAGGCAACACCGCGAAGTTCGGCGAGGCCCTTGAGCCGCCCCGCGTATGAATACCCCGGGTTGCTGGCCCGGTTGCGATCACAGTCCAGCAGGTGCCCATGGTCCGGTCGCATGGGGATTTCCCAATCGGTGCGACCAGCGGCCTTGCGCCGGGCCTCTTCTTTCAGAACCGCCCGGATCAGACCAACCATGTCAGTGCGACCTGCAAGATGTTCATCTTCATAAAAGGAGCCATCCTGCTCAACCGTGACATTGCGCAAGTGCAGAAAATGCACGCGATCGGCCAATGCCGCAAACATCTCGTCGATCCGGTTGTTCGGCTCGGCCCCCAGGGATCCCGTGCAGAATGTGACCCCATTCGCCGGGACATCCGCAGACTCCAGCAACCACTGATAATCGGACAGGTTTGATACCACGCGCGGCAAGCCAAACAGCGGCATCGGCGGGTCGTCAGGATGCATGCAAAGCCGCAACCCCAGTTCCTGCGCGACCGGCGCCACCACAGAAACAAAACGCCGCAGGTTATTGCGAAGCTGTGCGGCATCAATCCCGTCATATGACCGCAGCAGTTCTGAAAACGACGCGCGGTCATGGTGCAGTTCAGACCCTGGCAAGCCGGCGATAACGGTTTGCTCTATCCGCTCCCTGTCTTTGGATGACATCTGCAAGAATGCGCTCTTGCCCGCCCTAAACTGATCTGGCGTGTAACTGTCAGCGGCATTCCTGCGGCCAAGAACATGCACGTCGAACGCCACGAATTCTGCCATGTCAAAGCGCAGGGCCCCAGCACCATCCGGCCGCCGCCAATCCAGGCTTGTGCGCGTCCAGTCCAGCACGGGCATGAAATTGTAACAGACAACGCCAATGCCATTTGCCGCCACGGCCCGCATTGAACTGATGAAGGCTTCAACATATCTGCCATCATCTTCGCCGCGCTTGATATCTTCATGCACGGGGATGCTTTCAACAACATCCCAGCTCAACCCGGCCAGCTCGATCATGGCTTTCCGGTCGGCAACATCTTTCGCGCTCCAGGCCACACCGACCGGAACTTCATGTAGTGCCGACACAACACCGCTGGCCCCGGCCTGCCGGACTTCGGCCAATGAAATTGGGTCATCCCGCCCGAACCATCGCCAAGTATACTTCATCCACTTCCCCGGTCACTTTCGCCGAAATCAAGATTTCACCGCCGCGGCCTCGCGATTTATATTACTTTTCATATTAACAGTTGTCGAACAAGTGAAACCACGCTCCCGCTTTCGGGTCGGCCTGTGGGTGTCCCAGAGCGCTGACGGCTTTTCTGTAGCTGTGTAATTTGCTGGTGACAACCACAGGTGGTTCGCCAAACCGAGAGGTCAGGCGCTGAAAGAACCGCCTTGCAGCCTTTGCGTTTCGGCGTGTGTGCACCAAGATATCCAGCACATCCCCATTCGCATCAATCGCCCGTCACAGCCAGTGCCTTTTGCCGCGGATTGCGATCACAACCTCGTCCGAATGCCATTTGTCGTTCGGTCGCAGGCGGTCTCCGGGATTGCACTTTGCAAAGTGGCGACCAACGCGATTTGCCCGCAGCCGGATTGCTTCCCGGCGTACAGCTGCGCCCCGCCCGGCGTGCGTCAGAGGCATCGCCCCGGGGTCCAGTTCCTTGGGACCTTCCGCCAGGAGCCACAGTCTTCTTCCGGCATCTCCACGTCATGGAGCGAGCGGTCGGGATCCTCGTCAGGCATCAGTGAATATTTGCTCGAAAAGCCATAATGAGCAAAATACAGGCATTATGATCAGATCATGGCCAATTCCTCTTAGCGGTCATCATACATGATAAGTAACCATTATCATGTCTCTTGAATAGCACGCAGAAATCGCGCAGAATCGGGGCAACACAGTCGCCAGAGAAAGCGCAGCGTCACCGTGCCGAACCAGTTGATCCGTCCCGCCACCCCGCCTGCCCTGTCGGAAACCGACGAGGCGGCGCTGACCGATCTTTACGTTCGCGGCACCCCGAAAAACACCCTGCGCGCCTATGAGCGCGACCTGATCTACATCACCGCCTGGAAACAGGCGCTGCTGAAACAGTCTCTGACATGGCCGGAAACCGAGGAAACGGCGCTGCGCTTCGTGCTCGACCATTCGCGCGACCTGTCAGGGGCCGACCCGCAGGATCCGGCCCGCGTGGCTGCCCGGGCGCTGATCGCCGCGGGCTTGCGCAAGTCGCTCGCCTGCCCTGCCCCGGCCACGCTTGATCGGCGCATTGCCTCGTGGCGGGCGTTTCACCGGATGAAGAACCTTGCCAGCCCGTTCGAGGCGCCGCTGATCCGCCAGGCCCGCGCCAAGGCGCGCCGCGCTGCCGCCCGGCCCGCGGCCCCGAAATCGGCCAACCCGATCACCCGCGAGGTGCTGGAAGCGATGCTGGCGACCTGCAACCAGTCGCTGCGCGGCATCCGCGACCGCGCGATCCTGATGCTGGGCTGGGCCTCGGGCGGGCGGCGGCGCAGCGAAATTGCGGCTCTGATGCGGGCCGATGTGTCTCTGAAAGACTATGCAAACGACGGGCTGGTCTGGCTGTCGATGGTCGAAACCAAGACCACCGGCAAGGGCGCCACCCCGCGCCTTGTGCTCAAGGGGCGCGCGGCGCAGGCGCTGGCCTTCTGGATC
>JALSJL010000133.1 GCA_026989405.1 Marinosulfonomonas sp.
CCGGTGCCCCGGTGTTCGGGCAAGACGAAGGCATGATCCACCAGCCCGCTGCGGGCCAGTGTCATGAAACCGACGATTTCGACATCAGTCTCGGCGACGAAGATCCGAAGCCCGGTCAGGCGGGTGCGCCAGCGCGCGGCAACGGGTGACGGCCCGGCCCAGGCGGCGCGCTGCTCTGGCGTGTAGTGGTCGCGCGCGCCTTCGAGGACGGCGCGGCGAAAGACATGGGCGATGGCCCCGGCATCCGCCAATGTGCCAAGGCGCAGACGGGGTCGCTCGCTCACCCCTCGATTTTCCCCACATTCTCGGCAAACGCCACCTCGAAATCCGCCTTCTGCTCTTCGGTGGCCTCGGTCTGGTAGTTCAGCTTCCAGTCCGAATAGGGCATGCCGTAAAACAGCTCGCGCGCTTCGTCCTTGCTCATCTCGATGCCGCGTTCGGCGGCGGCTTCCTGATACCAGCGGCTCAGGCAATTGCGGCAGAAGCCGGCCAGATTCATCAGGTCGATGTTCTGCACGTCGGTGCGGTCTTCTTGCAGGTGCTTGCGCAGCCGGCGAAAGGCCGCGGCCTCCAGTTCGATACGGGTCTGGTCATCCATCGGTCTCATCCTTTCAGAAATCGCCGTTTTCTAGCACATCCGTCAGCATCGGCGCCAGACGTTCGGCCCATTCGCGCTGTCCGGTCTCGGTCTCGATCAGGTCCTGTCGCAGTTCGATCAGCACGTTGGGGCGGCCCTTTTGCAAGGCGTGGCGGTCGATCGAATCGCCGGGCAGGTGACCGGCATAGGGTTCGTTTTCGCCCACGCACAGGTCAGGCTCGGCGCGCAGGCGCTCCAGCAGCGGCCGGGCCAGCCGTTCGTCATCGGCAAACAGCAGCCCGATATGCCAGGGGCGCGGCGCGCGTGAATTCAGCCGCGGGGTAAAGCTGTGCACCGCCACGATCACCGTATCATCCACCTGCGCTGCCAGGTCGCCGTAAGCCGCGTGATAAGGGCGGTGCCAGGCGTTCAGCCGCCGGGTGATCTCGGCCTCGTCGATATGGCGGTTGCCCGGAATGATGGTGTGGTCATAGATGCGCATCACCAGCGTCGGGTCGTCCTCGCCCCGGTTCGGGTCGATCACCAGGCGCGAAAACCGCGACAGGATCGCGCGCGCCTGCAACAGATCTGCCAGGTGTCGCGTCACCCCTTCGGAGCCGATGTCATAGGCGATGTGGCGCTGCATTTCCGAGGGAGCGAGCCCCAGGTCGCCGCCGTTCACATCGGCGGGCACGAAATTGGTCGCGTGATCGCAGGTCACCAGCCAACGCGTGCGTTTTTCTGCCCCGATGATTTCGAATGGTCTGAATGTCATGGTTGAGCCGAGTGGTTTGATCATGTCTCAATATGCAATTCTTTCGGGCAGCGCCAGTTGCTACCGACGGCTTTTTCCGCCATATGTCTGACCGCTCGATGTGAACGCTAACAAAACGGGGTTGCAGGCAGGATGAGACGGCTTCGGAATGTGAAAATTGTCGCCACGCTGGGGCCGGCCTCGGATGACTACGAGACGATCCTGGCCCTGTTCCGGGCCGGCGCCGATGTGTTTCGCCTGAACATGAGCCATGGCGAACATGGCGAGATTCGCGAGCGTCACGCGATGATCCGCAAAGTCGAAAAGGAAACCGGCCGGCCGATCGGGATTCTTGCCGACCTGCAGGGCCCGAAACTGCGCGTCGGAGAATTTCGCAATGGCTCGGAAATGCTTGAGGAAGGCCAGGGTTTCCGCCTTGATCTGGACGACACCGAAGGCGATGCGACCCGTGTGAACCTGCCGCACCCGGAGATCTTTGCAGCGCTGAAGCCCGGGTCGGTTCTCTTGATCAACGATGGAAAGATCCGGATCGAAATCACGAAAGTCGGCCCGGACTTTGCCGAGGGGACCGTGGTTGCGGGCGGCGAAATCTCCAATCGCAAAGGGGTGAATGTGCCTGATGTGGTGCTGCCGCTGGCCGCGTTGTCAGACAAGGACCGCCGTGATCTGGAATTTGTGTGCCAACTTGGTGTCGATTGGCTGGCGCTGTCGTTCGTGCAACGCCCCGAGGATGTGCTTGAGGCACGCGAACTTGTGGCGGGGCGCTGTGCGATCCTTGCAAAAATCGAAAAGCCTGCGGCGGTTCTGAGTTTCGAGAAGATTCTGGCCGTGTCGGATGGCATAATGGTCGCGCGCGGTGATCTGGGGGTCGAGCTTCCGGTTCAGAACGTGCCACCGATCCAGAAGCGGCTGGTGCGCACCTGCCGGGCCGCGGCCAAGCCGGTGATCGTGGCGACACAGATGCTGGAAAGCATGATCGAAAGCCCGATGCCGACACGCGCCGAAGTCTCGGATGTCGCGGCTGCGATATATGAAGGAACGGACGCGGTGATGTTGTCGGCTGAATCGGCGGCAGGCAGATTTCCGATCCAGGCTGTGACCACCATGAACAATGTCGCGATAGAGGTGGAAAACGACCCGACCTATCGCGAGATCATCAACGCAAGCCGTGCGGGCGAAAAGCAAACCATTGCGGATGCGATCGTTTCCGCAGCCCGTGAAATTGCCGAAACAACCGATATCAAGGCGATCTGCTGTTACTCGGAAAGCGGAACGACTGCGCTGCTGACCGCTCGTGAACGGCCGCATGTGCCGATTCTGGCGCTGACTTCGCGCCGTGGCACCGCTCGGCGACTTGCGCTCAGTTGGGGGCTGCACTGTGTGATGACCGGTGAGGTCGAACGCTTCAAGATGGCGGTGGTCAACGCGGCGCGGGCCGCGCGCGAGGACGGCTTTGCAGACAAGACCGAACAGATCGTCGTGACTGCCGGTATCCCGTTCAATCAGCCGGGGTCCACCAACATTCTGCGCGTTGCCCCGTGCGACGAAAGGTTGATTTTCAGCCGTGATCCGGAATAATTGTCTAATCTTCGTTGGAGTGCGGACAATTGGATAACGATTTCATCTTTGTATTTGGCATGCTGTTTGCGGTGCTCGGCGTCCCCCCGCTGATCAGTGCATTTTCGTCCGGCCGGCCGCCGCGGACTGCGTTGATCCTGTTTGTTGCGGGCGGCGGCATGATTGCATGGGCTGTCAATGCCCAGCCCAGCAGCTATACCTTCGAGAACCTGCCGGATGTCGTCATGGGCGTCGTGCAAAAAATCCTGCGCTGAGGCCGCATTTTCCCTTGCCAGGCGGGCGCGCTCGCCCTATACGCCCCGAGTTCGCACTGCGCGTCCGGCCCAGGTGGCATGCCGAGTCGCGCATCAACCGACCCGAAGAAGGAGACGGAAATGCCCAAGATGAAGACGAAATCGAGCGCCAAGAAGCGCTTCAAGGTGACAGCGACCGGCAAGGTCATGTCCGCCCAGGCCGGCAAGCGCCACGGCATGATCAAGCGCACCAAGAAATTCATCCGTAATGCACGTGGGACCACGACGCTGTCCGCCCCGGACGCCAAGATCGTGAAATCCTACATGCCCTACGACCGCTAAGGAGGGTTTGAGCAATGTCGAGAACCAAGGGCGGAACCGTCACTCATCGTCGCCACAAGAAAGTCCTGGACAATGCCAAGGGCTACTATGGCGCGCGCTCTCGTACCTTTAAGGTGGCCAAGCAGGCCGTCGACAAGGCGAACCAGTATGCCACACGCGACCGCAAGGCGCGCAAGCGCAACTTCCGCGCGCTGTGGATCCAGCGGATCAACGCCGCCGTGCGCGGTCATGACGAGGCGCTGACCTACTCGCGCTTCATCAACGGTCTGTCCAAGGCCGGGATCGAGGTTGACCGCAAGGTGCTCGCCGATCTCGCCGTGCATGAGCCAGAAGCGTTTGGCGCCATCGTCGAAAAGGCGAAGGCCGCGCTCGCGTAAGCTTTTCCCGCAAGGGGAGAAAATTCAAGGAAGCCGCGGACCTTTTTCGGGTCACGCGGCTTCTTGCCATTTCGGGGGCGCTCATCAAGCCCATGCGGGCTTTCTTCGCGGTGG
>JALSJL010000134.1 GCA_026989405.1 Marinosulfonomonas sp.
ACATTGTTGCGCCCGGAAGACCAGACCACGCAGTCGCTTGAGGCGTTGGCGAGCACGGCCGAGATACAGGTGCCGCAATCCGCTGACACGATGGCCGAGCCGCAAGACGGCATCGCGTCGCCACCGGCCGCCAAGGATGCTGAACCGGTGCAAACGCCCGATCAAACGCCCGATCAAGCAAGCGTGATAGAGGCGACCCTGAAACAGCTGACCGGGGATGAGACAGGTCCGACAAGTGGCGAAAGCCCGCCCGGCGCGACCATGCAGGCGTCGGTTGACGTGGTGCCGACCGACACGCCCGGTGTCACCCGGTCTCTGTGGCCCTTGGCGCGACCAAAGGGGTTGTCGGTTCCGGCCGCGGCGTCAGTTCAGCCGGTCTCTTCCGCACCAGACAGCACGGCCCCCGACAACGTCCCTTCGCTCAATCCGGCCGACATCCCGGCCGGAACGCGCCTAGTCCAGCTTGGAGCTTTCGACAGCGTCGAAATCGCAAAAGCCGAGTGGCAGAAGATCTCCGATCGCTTCGAGGATTTCATGGCGGGCAAGAAACGCGTTATCGAAAAGGCCCAGTCGGGCGGAAAGGTCTTCTACCGGCTGCGCGCCCATGGATTCGAAGACCTGTCGGACGCTCGGCGCTTTTGTTCGGCCCTGCTGGCGGGCAAAGCCAATTGCATCCCGCTGACGACCCGTTAGGGCGGGATTTTACAGGCGTTTGCGTGGCGGTTTTGTCCCGGCTGTATTAAACTGCGGTCTCAGGGCAGGGATGCCCGGACCAGTTGATGCGCACACCGCCTCGGAGCGACGCCAATGACGGATGAAAATTTCCAGGCCGACACGATTTCGGTCAGCGAGCGTATCGCCGCCGAAACCCTTGTGGTGGATGTCGACGGCTTCGAGGGCCCGCTGGATTTGCTGTTGACGCTGTCACGCACCCAGAAAGTCGACCTGCGCAAGATTTCGATCCTTGATCTCGCGGTTCAATATCTTGGTTTCATTGAAAAAGCCAAGGTTCTGCGCATCGAACTCGCGGCTGATTATCTGGTCATGGCGGCTTGGCTCGCGTTCCTGAAATCGCGCCTCTTGTTGCCCCCGGACCCGGCCGATGAAGGCCCCAGCGGGGAAGAACTGGCCGCGCACCTGGCCTTTCAACTCGAACGGCTGCAGGCCATGCGCGATGTGGCGGCCCGGCTGATGGCGCGGGACCAGAAGGGCCGTGATTTTTTTGTGCGTGGCCTTCCTGAAAACGTTTCTCGGGTGCGCCGGGTCAGTTACACGGCGACCTTGCTTGATCTGATGCAGGCCTATGCGCGCATCCGCACCAAGGATGAATTCCGCCCCTACATCATGGACCGCGACCGTATTCTGACCATGGAACAGGCGCTGGAACGGCTGCGCGGCCTGATCGGGTTTTCCGGTGAATGGACCGACCTTTCCAGCTATCTGCCCGAAGATTGGCGCGACGATCCGGCGATGCATCGGTCGGCTCTTGCGTCGACGTTCGCGGCATCTCTGGAACTTGCCAAGAATGGTCAGATCGAGTTACGGCAGCCGGAAATTTTTGCCCCGATAGAGATAAGAAAGAAGTCGCATGGCTGAGGATATGCCCGACAAAGCTGAGGAAAGCCTTTTCGAAGCGCCGCCCGAAATGGAACAGGAACGCATGGTCGAGGCCATTCTTTTTGCATCCAGCGAGCCTGTGAGCATTGCCGAGCTCAATGCCCGCATGCCCCACGGCGCCGACGGTGCGCGTGCAGTCGAGGATCTGCGCAGACGCTACCAGGGGCGCGGTGTCAACGTGGTGCGGGTGGGGGATGCCTGGGCGATCCGCACGGCGCCCGACCTTGGTTTCCTCATGCAGAAAGAAACCACTGAAACGCGAAAACTGTCACGCGCCGCAATCGAAACGCTGGCGATCATCGCCTATCATCAGCCGGTAACCCGGGCCGAGATCGAAGAGATTCGCGGCGTGTCGGTCAGCCGGGGAACGGTCGATCAGTTGCTGGAACTTGAATGGATCCGTTTCGGCCGGCGCCGCATGACGCCGGGCCGGCCCGTGACTTTCGTGGTCACGCAGGGGTTTCTGGATCATTTCGGCCTGGAAACAGCCCGAGACCTTCCCGGCCTGAAAGAACTGCGTGCAGCCGGCCTGCTGGACAACCGTCTGCCACCGGGGGTCGCGCCGGATGGTGAAAATGACGACGAGCCGCCTGAGGATCAGGTCGACATGTTCGAGGCGGACAGCGAGCAGGAAGCGAAGGAAACCGAATGAATATCAATGGTTTGTTGAACATGTTCACCCGTTTGTTCATGCGAAAGATCATGAACCGCGGAATTGATGCCGGCATCGACATGATGGCCAGACGCGGGCGCAAGGGCAGGCCGGCTGAAGCCGAGGAGCCCATGACACCCGAAGAACGCGCCCGCGCCCGGCAGGCCAGGGAACTGGCGAAGAAGGCGCGCAAGGGTGCGCGGATCGCGCGTCGGATCGGACGTTTCTAGGCAGAAAACGCCGGGCTTTCCGACAGGCGGTCGAGCATGGCGACGGCGGCCGGTTACTGATCAGGAGCCCGGAAGTGCTTTGAAAGTTTCAACCCCTGGCCTTGATAGTTGGACTTCAGATCGTCGCCATACAGCCGGGCCGGAACCCCGGCCATTGCCTCGTAGACCAGGCGCCCGACAACCTGGCCATGTTCAAGCACGAACGGGGCCTCGTGGCAGCGCACCTCCAGAACTCCCCGTGACCCGGCACCACCGGCCACGTCATCGCCGAACCCCGGATCGAAAAATCCGGCGTAGTGCACCCTGAATTCTCCGACCATGGCTAGATACGGGGCCATTTCCGCAGCACAGTCCGGCGGAACGCGCACGGCTTCCCGACTGACCAGAATGTAGAAAGCGCCGGGGTCCAGGATGATCTGGCCATTGTCGGTGTGAATTTCCTCCCAGAACTCGGCAGGGTCGTAGTGGTTGATCCGGTCAAGGTCGATGACTCCGGTGTGCGGTTTGGCCCGATAGCCCACAAGGTCGCCGCCGCTGGGTTGCAGATCGACCGAAAACCCGAGCCCCTCTGAAATGATCGCTTCGCCGGACACCAGCGGTGACTGTGCGTGGCGCCTGCGCAACGCGTCGTCGTCCAGTGTGGCGCTTCCCCGGCGAAAACGGATCTGGTTCAGACGCATGCCGGGACGGACCAGGACGGAAAAGGAGCGGGGGCAAATCTCGGCATAAAGCGGGCCGCGATACCCCATGGAGACCCGGTCAAACTCTGTGCCTCCGTCGGTGATCATCCGGGTCAGAAGATCCAGCCTGCCCGTGGAGCTCTTGGCGTTGGCCACGGCGTGCACATCGGCGTCAAGGGCGAGGCGTTCCATCAGGGGCACGACGTACACGCAGCCCTTTTCCAGAACCGCGCCATCGGTCAGGTCGACCTTGTGCATGGTGAACTCATCCAGCCGGTCAACGATGGCGCGCCCTTCACCGGCCAGAAAAGAGGCCCGGACCCGGTAGGCGGTGGCGCCAAGGCGCAGGTCAAGCGAGGCAGGCTGTATCTGGTCGGCCAGAACGGGCTGATCGGATGCCAGAAGGCCACGCTCGATCATGGTTTCGATTTCATGATCTGGAAGAACGCCTGGTTTGTTCACCGGTTGCCCCCTGCGGATTGCGCACACAATAAAAAACGCCCGCCGCCAGTCCGGCATGGGCGTTTGAAATTGGTCGGGCTAGCAGGACTCGAACCTGCGACCTTCCGTCCCCCAGACGGACGCGCTACCAGGCTGCGCCATAGCCCGACTTGCGCCCCTAGATAATGGTTTTGCAGCCGAGAGCAAGCAGGTTTGGCCATGTGCCTTGAATCATTTACCCGAATCTGCGCCAGGCTCATCACCCATGCGGTTTCGCAGTTGAACCAGGCGGCCGTAAAGCACCGAAATCGTGTCCATGTCCGGGGATGCTGTCACCTTTTGGGCACGCGCGCGTCGCAAGGCA
>JALSJL010000135.1 GCA_026989405.1 Marinosulfonomonas sp.
TCACCGTGCGCGGGCTCATCACCGTCGAAAGCTCGCCGTTCATGAAGGCGGTGCGCGTCAGGTCGGCCACCGTCACCATCTGGCTTACGGTCTTGCGCCCGCTTTCGGTGTTGTAGATCGGGTTCTTGGCCAGCACGATCGCGGTTTCCGCGTCATGGCTCAGATAGTTCAGCGTCGACACCAGCGACCAGCGGTCCATCTGCGCCTGGTTGATCTGCTGCACCCCGTGATACAGCCCCGTCGTGTCGCCCAGCCCCACCGTGTTCGACGTGGCGAACAGCCGGAAATACGGGTGCGGGGTGATGATCTCGTTCTGATCGAGCAACGTCAGCTTGCCGTCATGCTCCAGCACCCGCTGGATCACGAACATCACGTCGGCGCGCCCGGCGTCGTATTCGTCGAACACGATCGCGGTGGGGTTGCGCAGCGCCCAGGGCAGGATGCCTTCCTGGAACTCGGTCACCTGCTTGCCGTCGCGCAGCTTGATCGCATCCTTGCCGATCAGGTCGATCCGGCTGATGTGGCTGTCCAGGTTCACCCGCACCGTGGGCCAGTTCAGCCGGGCGGCCACCTGTTCGATATGGGTCGACTTGCCGGTGCCGTGATAGCCCTGGATGATCACCCGGCGGTTATGGGAAAACCCGGCCAGGATCGCCAAGGTCGTGTCGGGGTCGAACTTGTAGGTGGGGTCGATGTCGGGCACCCGCGATGTGCGCTCGCCGAACCCCTTGACCACCATGTCGCTGTCGATGCCAAAAACCTCCCGGACAGAGATTTCTTCACTCGGCTTGCTGTCAATATCCATCGTCTCATCTGCCTTCGTTTTCCGCACGGGAAGGGGGGTGGGGGCGGAGATTGCCGCCGTTTGCCTCGTTTTGGGGGATATGACGGGCAAGGTCAACGCAAGGCGCGTGAATTCATCACGCCCGCGTCATCTCGGCGCGGACCGGCAGCCCGACTGCCCGCGTCTAATCCTCGATCGGCCTGCGCCCCAAAAGGCGCAACAGCAGCAACCGCCCGCGCACCAGCACCGGATACAGCCAGCGCGCCCGGCGCGGCGAGGCAAAAGCCACCCGCATCATCCGGTTGAACAGGCCCGAACGCGTCGACAGCGCGCTCAGCACCACCATGGCGTCAGAGCCGTAGTGCATCTGCCCGTCCAGCAGCACCACCATGCCCTCGTTCAGATCCAGCCCCCGCGCGCGCACCTCGGCCACCCGCGGATGATCGCGCTCGCGCGCATTCACCAGCGTCACCTCTCCGGCCGCCTCGCGCAGGCGCGCCATGCGCACGTAGCGCGTGCAGACCGGGCACTCACCGTCATAGATGATCACCGGGCCGGTGGCCGCGCCGGGCAGGGGGGGTGACAACTGGTCCATGGGCGCCAGAATAGCCGATCGCGCGCCCGTGTCGCGCGCAATTTCGCCCATCACGCCCCGGCGCGCCCGAAATATACCGCCGGTTTATGGCAAAGCCCGGCGCTTTGCGGACATGATCCCGCGCAAAGGCGCCCCTCGGGTGCCACGCAAGAATCACGGCAAAGGAGCCCGGCACCGGATGACCCTGACCGCACTCACCCCCGAGCACACCGAACCCACGGCCGCGCTCGGCACCCGCCTGTTGCGCGCTCTGAACGCGCCGATCTCGATCCAGTCGCTGGTCGCCACCCGTGTCCTGTTCGGCGCCATCCTGCTCTGGGATTATTTCCGCTACGTGAACTACACCCGGATCGAACGCTACTACGTCAACACCGACTACACCTTCCCCTATTTCGGCCTCGATTTCATCCAGCCGCTGCCGGACCCGTGGATCTACTACGCCTGGGGGCTGGTCGGGCTCAGTTCCTTCCTGGTGATGATCGGCGCGTTTTACCGCGTCGCCATCGTCACCTTCATCCTGTCGTTCGGCTATTTCTTCCTGCTCGACCGCACCCAGTATCTCAACCACAACTACATGGTGCTGCTCTATGCCGTGCTGCTCGCCGTCAGCCCGGCCAACCGCGCCTTTTCGGTGGATGCCTGGCTCAAGCCGCATATCCGCGCGCTCACCATCCCCTACTGGCCGGTGGCGGCGCTGCGCCTGCAGACCGAGGTGATCCTGGTCTTCGCCGGCATCGTCAAGATCACCGATGACTGGCTGCGCGGCGAACCCCTGCGCATGTGGATGCAGGAACGCATCGGGGACATCCCGCTGGCCTCGCTCTTTCAATGGGACTGGGTGGTGATGGCGGCGGCCAGCGGCGTCGTGCTCCTGCATATCGTCGGCGCGCCGCTGCTGCTCTGGCGCAAGACCCGGCTCTGGATCTTCCTGATCTACGTGATGTTCCACGTCTCCAACTCGATCTTCTTCAACATCGGCATATTCCCCTGGCTGACCATCGCGGTCACGCTGATCTTCTTTGACCCGGACTGGCCCCAGCGCCTGCTGCGCCGCACCCTCGGGCTGGTCGAGGACCTGCCGCCGATGCCGCCGCCCCCCCGCCTGACGCTGCCGGGGCTGGGGCGCGCCGGGCTGCTGGCGCTCGGGCTCTGGTTCACGGTGCAACTGGCGCTGCCGGTGCGCCAGGCGGCCTTTCCCAACCTCGTCGGCTGGACCGGAGACGGCCACCGCTTCAGCTGGCGCATGCGCATCTATGACCGCTCCGGGCGCGGCTACTTCCGCGTCGTCGCCCCGGCCGGGCGCACCTGGATCATCGAGCCCGAGGAATTGCTCACCCGGCGCCAGGCCCGCAACATCCTGACGCGCCCCGACCTGATCCATGATTTCGCCAAGCTGCTGGAAAGCGAATTCGCCCGAAAGGGCTTTGCCGATGTCGCCGTTTACGGCCATATCCGGGTGTCACTGAATGGCCGCCCGATGCAGGATTTCGTCGATAGCGAGGTCGACCTGACCAAGGCCGGCTACAACCTGTTTGGCCCCGACGACTGGGTGCTGCCGATCGAAACCCGCGCCGCCGATGGCCTCATCGCCGACTGGTGGCCACCGCTGCCCCTGCAAAAGCCCGACCCCGAGGCCCGGCTGCAAGCCGCCAACTAGGGTCACGCATCCAGGGCCGCTGCCGGATCACCCTGCCGCCAGCGCCGCCAACAGCGCCGCGCCGGCCGCCGCCGTGCGTCCGTCCCTGTCCCGCGCCCCGTTCCAGCCGCTGAACGATACCGCGCGGATGTCGTTGGCGCGCACAAACCCCGCGCAAATCCCGCGCAGGCCGCGATTGTCTCGGCCAGATCGCCCATCTGCAGCCGGTTCACGCCCGACCCCTCCAGCGCCACGCGCTCCAACAGGTCCAGATCGGGCGCCAGCGAAACCCACTCAACGGTTTGCCGGCGCCCGGTTTCGCGCAATCCCTCCGGCAATTGCAAACGAACAGTTTTTTCTGACGACCATTTTCCAAGGCCTTCCGGCGCCAGTTTTTCAATAATGGCAATGGGTTAAAAGACATTTTTAATCAGTTTTTTCAAACGGCAACATTATGGAATTTGACCTCTGGCTGGCTTTCGCAGCCGCTTCCGTTGCATTGTTGATCATCCCCGGCCCAACCATACTCCTGGTGCTCAGTTGCGCGCTCGGGCAGGGCCGCAGCGTGGCCTTCGCAACCGTTGCCGGCGTGGCCCTCGGCCATTTCGCCGCGATGAGCGCCTCGCTGTTCGGGCTCGGCGCGCTGATCCCGGCCTCAACCGCGCTGTCTGGCGCCCTGAAATGGGGCGGTGCGTTCATCCTGATCTGCCTCGGCGCGAAACTGCTGCGCACCACGGCCCTGACCGGGGCAGGCGTGCCGCCCGCACCCCACGCCCTGCCTGCGCGCGGCATTTTTGGCCGCGTGCTGATCGTCACGGCCCTCAACCCGCAGTCCGTCGCCTTCTTCATCCTGTTCGTGCCGCAGTTCACCCGCACCGACAGCGCGTTGGCGCCGCAGGAGGCGCACGATTTGCCGCCGGGCAATTGCCAGTGCCTCGGCCAGGGGGTAAATCTGTTCGCGATATCGCCGGGGGCTGTCTTCGGCATCAGCCCAGTGTCAGGACCCACCATGCCAAACCCGTTTGATCGCGAACTCGAAGACCGCCTTGTGCGCTACGCCGCCATCGACAGCCAGAGCGACGCGGCCTCCGAGACCGCGCCAAGCACCGCGCGCCAGCTCGATATCCTGCGCCTGCTCGAAACCGAACTGAAAGAGATCGGCGCACAGGATGTGACGCTGACCGACTACGGCGTCGTGCTGGCGACCATCCCCGGCACCGTGCCGGGCCCGACCATCGGGCTGCTGGCCCATGTCGACACCGCCCCGCAGTTCAACGCAACCGGGGTCAAACCGCGGGTGATCCGGGGCTACAACGGCGATGACATCACCTTCCCCGACGACCCCGAGCTGGTGCTGTCGCCCGCGGAATTTCCCTATCTTGCCAGCAAGGCCGGCGACGACATCATCACCGCATCCGGCACCACGCTGCTGGGCGCCGACGACAAGGCCGGCGTTGCCATCATCATGACGGCGGCGCGCCACATGCTGACCAACCCCGACCTGCCACACGGGCCGGTGCGCATCGCCTTCACCCCGGACGAGGAAATCGGCCGTGGCGTCACCCCGGCGCTGGCCCGCGACATCCAGGCCGATTTCGCCTACACCTTCGATGGCGGCGACATCGGTGAGATCGTCCATGAAAGCTTCTCGGCGGACGGCGCCGAGATCGTCATCAAGGGCGTGTCGATCCACCCCGGCCAGGCCAAGGAAAAGATGGTCAACGCCATCCACCTTGCCGCCAGGATCATCGCGACGCTGCCGCAGGCCACGCTGACGCCCGAAACCACCGACGGGCGCGAGGGCTTCATCCACGCAACCGACATGGAGGGCGGCTCCAGCGAAATGCGTCTGCGCCTGATCATCCGCGATTTCGAACGCGACGGGCTGGCGGCCAAGGGCGCCTTGGTGCAGCAGGTCTGCGCCGCGGTGCAGGCCACCGAGCCGCGCAGCGAGATCAGCTGCACGATCACCCCGCAATACCGCAACATGCGCTACTGGCTGGAAGACGACATGACGCCGGTGGAACTGGTGCAGGAAGCGGCGCAAAGCCTTGGCATTGAACATTTTTCCACCCCGATCCGCGGTGGCACCGACGGTTCCCTGCTGACCGAAATGGGGGTGCCGACGCCCAATATCTTCACCGGCATGCAGAACATCCACGGCCCGCTCGAATGGATCTCGGTGCAGGACATGGCCAAGGCCACCGAACTGTGCCTGGCCGTGCTTGCGCGGGCGGCAAGACCGCAAGACTGACCGCAACACGTGACGACTGCCGCCCACGGGCCGCCTTCCGGGCGGCCCGTTGTTTTGCTGGCCCGGGACTGAATTCATTTGGCAGGTCAAAATAACTGAGCAAACCCCTCGCTTGTTGTGCCTGATGAAAACAGTCGGATTAAGGGGGCACACGAAAATGAAACGGGTAGTGGCCTCGGCTTTCATGGCATTGGCACTTGGCGGCACGGCGGGGGCGAGCGATCTTGCGCCGGTGCAAGCGCTTGGAAAGGCGCTGTTTCATGACCCTGACCTGTCGTTCAACGGCAATCAGGCCTGTGCCGCCTGTCATGATCCGGCCTATGGCTTCGCCAGCCCGTCCGAGACCGCCAACGCCGCGGGCGGCGTGGTCGAAGGCTCAATTTCCGGGCGCTTTGGCAGCCGCAGACCGCCCAGCGCGGCCTATGTCAGCCCGGCGCCGGTGTTTCACCACAGCATCGAGGACGGCGGCGTGCTGTTTTCCGGCGGGGCGTTTCTGGACGGGCGCGCGACCGGGCACGCGCTGGGCAATGTGGCGGCCGATCAGGCGAGGGGGCCGTTCCTGAACCCGGTGGAAATGGCGATGCCGCACGCCGCCTGTGTGGTGCAGCGGGCCTGCGCCAACCATGAGCTTGGCGCGATCTGGGGCGAGGGCATCTGCGCCATCGCGTTTCCGGCCGGCCTCGGCGACCAGTGCCGGACCGCCGATGCCTCGATCACCATCGCCGATGAAGACACGGCGGCCCGGATCGACAGGGCCTTCGCCGCCATCGCGCGGTCCATCGCCGCTTACGAAGGCTCGCCCGAGGTCAACCGGTTTTCATCGCGTTTCGACCGCTGGCAGGCCGGCCAGGCCGAGCTGAGCGCCGTCGAACGGGCGGGTTTCGACCTGTTCACCGGCAAGGGCATGTGCGCCCAATGCCATGTGCTCGACCCGGGGCCGAACGGCGAGCCGGCGCTGTTCACCGATTTCACCCATGACAATCTTGGCGTGCCGAAAAACCCGGAAAACCCGTGGTATCGGCAAACCGGCTTCAACCCTGACGGCGCCGACTGGGTGGATACCGGGCTGGCGGGATTTCTGGCGACCGACCCGGTCCATGACATCCTTGCCCCTGCTGCGGCCGGCAAGCAGAAGGTGGCGAGCCTGCGCAATGTTGATGCGCGCCCCGCCGCCGACAGCCCCCGGGCCTACATGCACAACGGCTATTTCAAGACGCTGGAAGGGGTCGTGAAATTCTACAACACGCGCGACGTCTGGCCGGCCTGCGAAAGCGATCTTGTGCCCGAGGCCGAGGCGCTTGCCGCCAGATGCTGGCCCGCGCCGGAAGTGGCCGACAATGTGAATGCGGACGAGTTGGGAGACCTGCGGCTCAGCGACCGGGAAGAGGCCGCCCTGGTCGCGTTCCTGAAAACCCTGACCGACGAGTAGCGCGCCGACCGGGCTGCCGGGCGTTTTCCGGGCCGGCGCTCGTCCGCTGGCCCGTCCGTTTCGCGTAACGCCCGCTGGACGTGGCCGGGCGCGAGGGCCAGGCCCGCCATCACGGCACGCGCTACCCGGCCCCCAGCCCCAGTGCCTTGCGGGTCTTTTTCGGCAGGGGCGCGGCAATCAAGTCGCAGGGGGCACATGTTCGCGCAATTCGGCGTCGCTCAGCCCCGATGCCGCGTGGTGCTGGATCCATTTCAGCCCGCGTGATGCCAGGCAGGGGCCCGGCGCAGCCCCGGCATGTCCTGCCCCTGGAGCGTGTCGCACATGATTGGCTTCAGCATGGCACGCAACGCAAGGGCGGGCGGGCGCATGCCCGGGCCGCTTGCGCGACCCGGGCGAAGCAAGCGTGATTTGACGCGACATGCTCCAAAAGGCAAACGGGCTGCACCTGAACGTCACCCCAGGTTCGCCATCGGCCCGGCCGCCAATGGCAAACAGCTTGCCGCCGACCTTTCAGACATCGGCGCCGCCCCATTGCACCACCGGGGTCGTGGCGGCCAGGGCCGCGCAGAACGCGTTGAATTCATTGCGGATCATGGGGTTGCCGCGCGGCAGTCTGCGGCCCCGGTCTCAGTCCTTGAAATAGCGGCTGATCTTGATCTGTTCCCAGGCCCAGACAACTTCCTGCAGCTGCTCTTCCTGGCTGCGGTCGCCGCCGTTCATGTCGGGGTGCAGCACCTTGATCAGCGCCTTGTAGGCCTTGCGCACCTCGGCCTTGGTCCAGTGGTCCTTGGCTTCGAGAATGGCGATTGCCTTGCGTTCGGTCGGGGGCAGGGTGCGGGTGCCGGTGATCGACTTGCCGGGATTTTTCGTCGCGTTTTCGCCCAGCACCTGGTGCGGGTCGTCGATGCCAAGGCGGGCCCAGGCGCGAGCCTCTTCGCCGACCTTGCCAAACGGCTTGGTCTCGCGTTCCCAGACGCGGTCCTTGTCCATCTGCTCCTGGAATTCCTCTTCGCTGGCGGTCGAGAAAAAGTTCCATTTCAGATTGTATTCGCGCACGTGGTCCTTGCAAAACCAGTAGTAATCATCCAGCGAATCCGGCGATTTGGGCGCGCGGTACTTGCCCATTTCCGAACATTCCGGGTGTTCGCACACGCGTGTCGAGGTCTCGAACGCGCCCGACATCCCACGCCGGCCGCGCGTGCGTTTCTTCTTGTCGGAAGAAACCGAGATATCAAAACCAAACGGGTCTGACTTGACCATAGTATTAAACCTTTCCGACTCGGACATGAGAGTTTAGACGATTTGGCACAGGATAGAAGAGGCGAGTTGTGAAAATGTCGGTAACCGATGAAATCCAGCAGAAACTGCAGGCGGCCTTTGATCCGCAAACGCTTGTCGTCGAGGACGAAAGCGAAAAACACCGCGGTCACGCGGGGTATCAGGACGGCGGCGAAAGCCATTTCCAGGTGCACATGACCAGCGCGGCCTTTGCCGGCATGTCGCGTATTCAGCGACACCGCGCGGTGCATGCCGCCCTGGGCCAGGACCTGATCGGTCGCATTCACGCACTTGCCCTGAACCTTGACGTGCCGGCCGGCCCGGATTGAGCGCGCGGCTCAGCCGGGCTTGCTGACAACGGGTTCCGTGCGCGCGGGCGTCTTGTCTTCATCCTCGGCACCCTGCTCGGCATCCTGTTGTTTTTCCGCATCCGGTCGCTCTGCGCGCAGCCGGCGGCGCCACGAAACCTGATCCGGCGCATCGGCGGGGTCCGGATGCAGCGGGACCGGAGCGATCAACGGCGCGCCGGACGGCGTGCTGGCATCGTCCGAACCTGCCTCGGCGCCCGTCGCGTCGGGGGTGGCCCTGCGAAAGACCAGCATGTTCTGGAACACGGTGCTGCGCCCGGTCAGCCCCTTGCGTTCCTCGCAGGGCAGCGTGTCGGTGCGCAGATACTCCCATCCGTCGGCGGCCAGATCGTTCATGATCTCCTGCAACGCATGGGCAAAACGCATGTCCGTGCCCCGGACACCTTTGGCCCGCACGCCCTTTCTGGGCGCCGGAATGACTTTGTACTCGTAACCGGGCATCCGATCCTCCAATGAAAAGCTGCGCCGTTCTAAAGGGGTGAGGGTGGATTTTCAATGCGGCGCCGGACCCGGCGCGCCGATTCTTGCCGGGGATGGCAAACCGAAGACATCGGCCTCGGAAACAACAGAGTGTTTCCGCCCATGCGAGATGTTGCGTGGAAACCGCCAGATTGTTTCGCAACATGCCATCTTCGATGCGACAAAAATGTCCAGGCAATGGTAAACAAGCGGTAAATGCTTTGACAAACCCGGCAAATCGCCTAAACATTCAGGTGTCACTATGTACCAGTTCTCGAAGGGGCAATTCAGAACATGTTCAAGACACTCAAATACGCGGCCACCGGGTTGGCGATCTCGGTTATGGTTGCAGGCAGTGCGTCTGCGGCCACCTATTCGTTCTCGGGCGGGTCGTCTGTTGCGGCACCGACCGGCAACAGCACGCCGTTCGCCTCCTCCAACGCAAGTGCCGCCGGTTTCGTGCAGCTCATTTTTGCCGGTAACGGCGGATCGGGCTGGATCAGAAACGGATGGTCCTCGCACCTGTCCGGTTTTCAAGCCGCATTCGGCTCCATCTTCGGTGGGGCGAACCTGGGGTTCTTCGGAAACGGTCACTACGTTTCGGGTGGAAACCAGGTGGCAAACGTCAGCGCCGTGCCGCTTCCGGCAACCGGCCTGCTGATGATCGGCGCTTTCGGTGGCATGGCCGCCGTGCGCGGTCGCAAGAAAAAGGCCGCAACGGCTTAAGCCTCGCGACCAGCGGGCGACCGACAGGCGACCAACAAGAGTTTCGAAAGGGCCGGGGTTCTCCCCGGCCTTTTTCATTCACCCCGCCGCGCCGCGATATGCGCTTCCAGATTTGCCACAATCGCCAGATACCCATCCGCCCCGGCGTCCTCGAACACCTCCCGCGCTTCTGCCAGATAGCCCACCGCCTGCGCCAGATGCGCCTCCTCCCCGTCCAGATCGAAAAACGCCAGTTCCACCCCGGCTAGGTTGTTTTGCGTCCCGGCCCAGTCCAGCGGCACCGCCTCGCGGGTGAATTCCTTCAGCGCCTCGCGAAAGGCCGCCACCGCCTCCTGCAGCCGCCCGGCATCGCCCTCGCGCACCCCAAGCGCCCGCAGCGCAGCGCCAAGGTTGTTTTGCGTCTTGGCCCATTGCAGCGGCACCGCCGCGCGGGTGTATTCCTTCAGCGCCTCGCGATAGGCCGCCACCGCCTCCTGCAGCTGCCCCGGATCGCCCGCGCGCGCGCCAAGCGCCTGCAGCGCATTGCCAAGGTTGTTCTGCGTCATGGCCCATTGCAGCGGCACCGCCTCGCGGGTGAATTCCTTCAGCGCCTGGCGAAAGGCCGCCACCGCCTCCTGCAGCCGCCCGGGATCGCTCGCGCGCGCCCCAAGCGCCTGCAGCGCAGCGCCAAGGTTGTTTTGCGTCCCGGCCCACAGCGCCCCATCCGCCGCGCGATCGATCACCCGCAACACGTCCTGCAGCATCTCGACCGCCCGCCCCAACCCGGGCCCGGCAAACGTCAAGCCATGCTCATAAAGCGGCTTGAAATACCGCGCCCGCCGCCGTGCCGGCTCCAGCCGGTCCACCGAGGCAAAGCTGTCGGCGGCCGCGCAATAAATCCCGTATGCCTGCTCGACCCGCCCGCGCAGCAGCGCGTTGGCGGCCCGAATCTCCTTGGCCTCGGCGGCGATCTCGGTTTCCACCTCGTCCACCCGCGCCATCAACGCCTCGACCTCGTCGAAATCCAGCCGTTCGGCGGCTTCCTTTGCCGCCGCCTTCAGATTGCCCAGCCCTGCAACCCGCTCGTCGATATTATCGATCAGCTTGCGATAATCCCGATACTCCCTGGCCTTCAGCGCAAGCTGCTCCTGAATTTCCCGCTCGCCCAGATCGAACGCATCTTCAATCCCGAACCGCGTCGCCAGCAATTCCAGCTGCTCCCGGGGCAGGGTGGCCAGTTGGTCCAGCTTGGCGGCAATATTGTCGCCCTGCGCCAGTTGCTTGCGCTTGATCATCGGGTCCAGCACCGCCAGCATCCGCGGGTCGTCCATCAACCCGCGCAGCACCGGCAGGTAAAGACAGCGATAGGCTTCCACCATAGCCGGGTTGCGGTGCTCGACCTCCTTGAACCGTCCAACCATGACCTCGACGATCCGCTCGGCCTCAAGGTTGCACCCGACGAAATCCACATCGCCGGCCATCGCCGCCTCGATCATCTGTGGCAGATGAACCTCGGCCCCCCTCGGGCAATGAAAATCCGGCGCCTTCAGCCGGCGCTTCAACTCGCCCGCCACTTCCTTTTCCAGCGTTTTCAGATCCGGGTGTTTGTCGGCCTTCACCTCGAACCACGCCTGCACCCCGTCCAGACCAGCCGCTGCCGCGGCCAGCGCGCCGGGGTTTGCCGCAACCATTCCGGCCGCGACCAGCAATTTCGCCGACCTCGTCAGGTTCTCGGGTGAAAATGCAGTCATCAGATCGCCCCCCGTTTTGGTCCAGCCTACCGGGCGGGCCGCCACCGATCAACGCGCTTCAGGGTTTGCCTTGCGGAGCGACAAAGCTTGTCGGGATCTTTCACCGGCTTGGCAGGCACCAGCAGGCCCGCCGGTTTCGGTCGCCTCGGAACCTTGTGCAAATTGTCCGAAACCGGTCACCCGCCAGCGTACGGAATGTCCGAATCCGGTCCCCCGTTTCTACCCGCCGAGCTTGGCCCGCACCATCTCGTTCACCGCCTTCGGGTTGGCCTTGCCCCCCGTCGCCTTCATCACCTGGCCGACGAACCAGCCAGCCAGTTTCGGGTTGGCGCGGGCCTTTTCCACCTGCGCCGGATTGTCGGCGATCACCTTGTCCACGGCGGCCTCGATGGCGCCGGTGTCGGTCACCTGTTTCAGCCCCTCGGTCTCGACGATCTCCACCGGGTCGCGGCCTGTTGTATAAGCGATTTCAAAGACTTCCTTGGCGATCTTGCCGCTGATATCCCCCTTGGAAATCAGCTCGATGATGCTGCCCAGCGCCGCCGCGCTGACCGGGCTTTCGCTGATCGTGTGGTCCTCCTTCTTCAGCCGTCCGAACAACTCGTTGATCACCCAGTTCGCCGCCAGCTTGCCATCGCGTCCGCGCGCCACTTCCTCGAAATAAGCCGCGTTCGCCACATCCGCCGTCAGCACGCTGGCGTCGTAATCTTTCAGTCCGAAGTCCTTGATAAACCGCGCCTTTTTCTCATCCGGCAGTTCCGGCAGGCTGGCCTTGATCGCGTCCACCCAGTCTTGCTCGATCTCCAGCGGCAACAGGTCCGGGCAGGGAAAATAGCGATAGTCATGCGCCTCTTCCTTGCTCCGCATCGAGCGGGTTTCGTTCTTGTCCGGATCATACAGCCGGGTCTCCTGGTCGACGCTGCCGCCATCCTCCAGAATGGCGATCTGCCGGCGCGCCTCATGCTCGATCGCGGCCTGGATGAAACGCATGGAGTTCATGTTCTTGATCTCGCAACGTGTCCCCAAGTGACCGAAATCATTGGTTTCCCGGTAGCGTTCATAGTCCCCCGGCCGGCACACCGACACGTTTACATCGGCGCGCAGATTGCCGTTTTGCATGTTGCCATCGCAGGTGCCCAGGTAGCGCAGGATCTGGCGCAGCTTGACCACATAGGCCGCTGCCTCCTCGGGGCCGCGGATATCGGGGCGGCTGACGATCTCCATCAGCGCCACCCCGGTGCGGTTCAGATCGACAAAGGACATGTTCGGGTCCATGTCATGGATCGACTTGCCCGCGTCCTGCTCGATATGAATGCGCTCCACCCGCACCATGCGCGCGGTGCCGTCGCCCATCTCGACCAGAACCTCGCCTTCGCCCACGATCGGCTCGTAAAGCTGGCTGATCTGATAGCCCTGCGGCAGGTCCGGGTAGAAGTAATTCTTGCGGTCAAAGGCGCTTTTCAGGTTGATCTGCGCCTTCAGCCCCAGCCCGGTGCGCACCGCTTGTTCGACGCAGAACTCGTTGATAACAGGCAACATTCCCGGCATTGCGGCATCGACGAAGGCGACATTGGAATTCGGCTCGGCCCCGAACTGCGTCGACGCCCCGGAAAACAGCTTGGCCTTGCTTGCGACTTGCGCATGCACCTCCAGCCCGATCACCAGTTCCCAATCGCCCGTCGCCCCGGCAATCACCTTGGGGGTCGGAGAAGTATAGCTGAGGTCAAGCATCGCGTCGCGTCCCGTGGTCTGTTTGAATGCCTGCGTTCTAGGCCAGCGCGCGGCCCGGGGCAAGGGGCGCCGCGCCGCGCGAAATGCCGCCGATCTGACCGCGCCGCGCTGGACAGGGCGGGGCGCTCTGGTGCAGCCTTCCACCATGACCCTGCCCATGCCCTCCCGCCGCGATCTTCGCCGTGCGCTCCTGCCGCTGACACTCGCCATCCTTGTCGGGTGCACAGGCCGCGCCGCCACGCCCGAGGTTGCGCGCACCGGCGCGCTCCCGGCCATGCGCTGGGATCACCGGCCCGAGGCCGCGGACTGGACCCGATCGACACTTGGCGCCATCAAGTCCGAGGGGGCGGCATTGCTCGACATCGTGCCGACCGACATTGCCGAATATTGCCCGGCGTATCCGAATGCCGACCGCAACGACCGCGCCGCCTTCTGGTCCGGCATACTTTCGGCGCTGGCCAAACATGAAAGCACCTGGAACCCGCGCGCATCTGGCGGCGGCGGCAAATGGATCGGCCTGACCCAGATCGACCCGCGCACCGCGCGCGCCTTTGGCTGCGACGCGACCTCGGTTGCCGGCCTCAAGGACGGCTCCGCCAACCTCGCCTGCGCCGTGAAGATCGCCACCGCCCAGGTCAGCCGTGACGGCGCCCTGGTCTCGCAAGACGGCAAATGGCGCGGCCTGGGCCGCGACTGGGCGCCTTTCCGCAGCGAAGCGAAACGCGCCGACATGGCCGCCTGGACCCGCCAGCAAGCCTATTGCCGCGGCTGAACGCCAGGCCGCTCCCACTTCATCTTGCTGAAAATACTCCCGCCGGAGGCACCGCGGCCCGCGCCAGCGGGGCGCCCCGTCAGGAAAGCAGCCGCAAGACCATCTCGGTGGTATCGGGCGAAAGGCCCTTCGTTGCCCGGATCCGCTCCAGTTCGGCCCGCATCAGGGCTTGACGGTCCACGTCATAGCGCAACCGGGACTTGAATGCGGCAATCAACCACGCGGCCAGCTGCGGGTTGATCCGATCCATCCGGATGACCCAGTCGGCGATGAACCGATAGCCTGCGCCATCCTTCCGGTGGAACCCCGCGGGGTTGGCGGCAAGGCCAAACACCACCGAGCGGAAGCGGTTCGGACTTTTCCAATTGAAATCAGGGTGTTCGGCGAGCTTCTTCGCAATATCCAATGCCTCCTTCGGGCGTGCCTGCGTCACCTGAAGGTTGAACCAGCTGTCGATCACCTGCTTGTCGGATTTCCATTGCTCGTAGAACGCCCTGATCGCAGGCTCGCCGCGCGATGTCGGGACCAGCAGCGCAAGCGCGCCCGATTGTTCCGTCAGGTTGTCTGCGGCACCGAATTGATGCTCGGCCAAGGCGCCTTCGTCGAGCCGGGTGATCAACCCGAGCGCCGCGCCGCGCAGGGCGCGTTTTGCCGCCGGCTCCGGGGCGGGCGAATAGGGGCCGGGCACTGCCATGGCGTCATAAAGCATGGGCAGATCGGCACGCAGCCGTTCGGCCAGGGCGCGCGTCAGCCGCTCGCGTGCCGCGTGGATGGCATCGGGGTCGGGCACGACACTGGCGTCATGCAGCGTTTGCGCCATGTCGTCTTCGCTTGGCAGCCCCAGAACCCGTGCCCGAAAAGCCGGGTCCAGCCCGTCATCTGTCGCCACCCTGGCCATCGCATCCAGAAAGTCCGGGTCGGGGGCGCTGCCCTCTGTGACCATCGCGCACAGCACCGATTTGCCCAGGGCACGGCCGGCTTCCCACTTGTTGAACGGATCGGTGTCATGGGCCAGCAGGAACGCGCGCTCTTGCGCGCTGGCCTGGCGCGTCACGATCACCGGCGCCGAAAAGTCGCGCAGGATCGAGGGCACCGGCTTGCTCGCGAGCCCCTCGAAGGCAAAGCTCTGCTCGGTTTCGGCCATTTCTAGAACGGTCGTCGGCACCACCTCGTCGCCGTTCGGGTTCAAAAGGCCCACGGCAATCGGAATGACCTGCGGCAGCTTTTCGTCCTGCCCTGGCGTGGGCGGCGTTTCCTGTTTGAAATGAAGCGTATAGGTGCCGTTCTTGAACTCTTCTTTCACCTGCAGCCGCGGGGTGCCGGCCTGCGAATACCAGCGCTTGAATTGGGTCATGTCGCGCCCGGTGGCATCTTCGAATACTTTCAGCCAGTCTTCGATGGTGACGGCCTGCCCATCATGGCGCTGAAAGAAAAGGTCCAGCGCCTTGGCATAGCCGGCATCGCCCACCAGCCGTTTCAGCATGCCGACCACTTCGGCCCCCTTTTCATAAACCGTGGCGGTATAGAAATTGTTGACGGTGATGAAGCTCTCGGGGCGAACGGCATGCGCCAGCGGGCCGGCATCTTCGGGGAATTGCCTGGCGCGCAGTTTCAGCACATCATCAATGCGCTTGAGCGGGCCCGACCGCATCTCTGTCGTGAACTGCTGGTCGCGGAAGACCGTCAGCCCTTCCTTGAGGCACAATTGAAACCAGTCGCGGCAGGTGATGCGATTGCCGGTCCAGTTGTGGAAATACTCGTGCGCTATGATGCTCTCGACAAATTCGTATGTCCGGTCGGTTGCCGTTTCGGGACTTGCCAGGACATAGGTGGAATTGAAGATGTTCAACCCCTTGTTTTCCATCGCCCCCATGTTGAAATCATCCACCGCCACGATGTTGAACACGTCCAGATCATATTCGCGCCCGTATCTGTCTTCGTCCCATTTCATCGATTTTTTCAACGATTCCATCGCGAAGGCGCAGCGGGTCTCGTCGCCCTTGCGCACCCAGATGTTCAGGTCAACCTTCCGCCCGGAAGCCGTTGTAAATTCATCCGAATATGCCACCAGGTCGCCCGCCACCAGCGCAAACAGGTAGGATGGTTTCGGCCAGGGGTCTTGCCATTCGGCCCAGCCTTTGCCGCGGGCGGCGGGTGAGCCGTTCGACAGCAGCACCGGCAGATCGCTTTCGATGCGCACGTTGAACGGGGCCATCACATCGGGCCGGTCCGGATAATAGGTGATCTTGCGAAAACCTTCCGCCTCGCACTGGGTGCAAAACATGCCCTCGGACATGTAGAGCCCTTCCAGAGAGCTGTTGTCCTTCGGGCTGATCTCGACCTCGGCTTCCCAGATGAACGGCGCGTCGGGCACAACCGCGCGCAGCCCGTCATCGCTCAGCTCCGGCGTGATTTCCTGCCCGTCGACGGCTGCGCGGATCAGCCTGAGATCCTGGCCATGCAGGAAAAACTCGCGCGATGTGGCGTCCGGGTTGGGGCGGAAGGCAATGCGCGACAGCACCCGGGTTTTCGTCGGGTGCAGGCGAAAGGTCAGGTCGACCTTGTCGATCAACCAGGCCGGCGCCGTGTAGTCGGACAGATGAATGGTCTTGGGCTCTGCTTCAGGCACGGCGCTCTCCGGCTTTTCAGGGGGTGGGGCGACCCTATTGCGCCGTTCCGGCAGGTGCAAGCGCACAGATCGGGGCATTGAATTTCGCGCATACTGTCGTATACAATCGGTTGCGAAGCTGTGCACCACAAACGGGGACGAAATGTGAAGATGGATGATCGGGTTGACAGGGCCGGGCTGAGGGTGGCGCGGGTGCTCGCGGATTTCATCGAAGATGAAGTGCTGCCCGGAAGCGGGGTTGAGCGTGACGGATTCTGGAGCGGTCTTGCCGCCCTCATAGCCGATCTGACGCCCGTGAACGCCGCTTTGCTGGAAAAACGCGCAGCCCTGCAATCGCAGATCGATGAGTGGCACCGTGCCCGGCGCGGACAAGAGATTGATGCGACGGAATACGAAAACTTCCTGAGCTCCATCGGCTACCTCGTTGATGAAGGGGAAGATTTCGAGATATCCACAAGCGGAATTGACCCCGAGATTGCCGCCATTCCCGGCCCGCAACTCGTGGTGCCGATCACCAATGCCCGGTTTGTGCTGAATGCCGCCAATGCGCGCTGGGGCAGCCTGTATGATGCGCTTTATGGCACCGATGCGCTTGGCGACAAGCCCCGGCAAAAGGGCTTTGATGGCGAACGCGGCGCGCGCGTCATTGCCTGGACGCGCGCCCATCTCGACAAGGTCGTGCCTCTGGCCGGCGGCAGCTGGGCCGGGGTCTCCGGGTTCCGGGTGAAAGACGGCATTTTGCTGGTCGAAAACGAGGCGGGCGAAACCGGACTTGCCGACCCGGCGCAGTTTTCCGGGCACAACGAGACGCCCGAAGCGGGCCTGGGCGAAATATTCCTGAACGTCAACGGCTTGCACATCGACATTGTCATCGATCCGTCCAGCCCGATTGGCAGGATCGACAGCGCGGGCATTTCGGATGTCCGCCTCGAAGCGGCGGTTTCGGTGATCATGGATTGCGAAGACAGCGTGGCCACGGTGGATGCCGAAGACAAGGTGCTGGCCTGGCGCAACTGGCTGGGTCTCATGAAGGGTGACCTGCAGGCGCGGTTCACCAAGAACGGCCGTCAGATGACCCGCGAACTGGATGACGACGTCGGCTTTACCGGCCCCGACGGCAAGTCGGTGCGCCTTGCGGGACGCGCGCTGATGCTGGTGCGCAATGTCGGCCACCTGATGACCAACCCGGCGATTCTGGATGCCGAGGGCAACGAGGTCTTCGAGGGGCTGATGGACGCGGCGATCACCACGCTCATCGCCTGCCACGACCTGCGCCGGCCGGGCGGGCCGCGCAATTCCCCGGCCGGGTCGGTCTATGTGGTCAAGCCCAAGATGCACGGCCCCGAGGAGGTGGATTTCGCGGTGGAGACATTCGCGCGGGTGGAAAGGTTGCTGGGGCTTGCGGAAAACACGGTGAAGCTGGGGATCATGGACGAGGAACGCCGCACCTCGGCCAATCTCAAGGCCTGCATCCATGCCGCCCGCCGGCGCATCGCCTTCATCAATACCGGTTTTCTCGACCGCACGGGCGATGAAATCCACACCTCGATGGAGGCCGGGCCGATGGTGAGAAAGGGCGAGATGAAGCACCAGCCCTGGCTCACGGCATATGAGGCGCGCAACGTCGATATCGGCCTGGCCTGCGGCTTGAAGGGCAGGGCGCAGATCGGCAAGGGCATGTGGGCGATGCCTGACCGGATGGCCGACATGCTGCGCGAAAAGATCGCCCATCCGCGCGCCGGGGCCAATTGCGCCTGGGTGCCTTCGCCCACGGCCGCGACGCTGCATGCCACGCATTACCACCTGGTTGACGTGTTTGCGGTGCAGGAAAAACTGGCCGCTGCCGGCCCGCGCGCGTCCTTGCGCGAGTTGCTGAAAATCCCGCTGGCCGATGGGGCCAACTGGTCCGAGGCCGAGATTGCCGCAGAGGTCGAAAACAACGCGCAAGGCATCCTTGGCTATGTCGTGCGCTGGATCGACCAGGGTATCGGCTGCTCGACCGTGCCCGACATCCACGACGTCGGACTGATGGAAGATCGCGCAACCTGCCGGATCTCGTCGCAGGCGCTTGCCAACTGGCTGCATCACGGCGTGGTCAGCCAGGCGCAGGTCATGGCGGCGATGCGCAAGATGGCCGAGGTTGTCGATCGCCAGAACGCGGGCGACCCGCTGTATCGGCCGATGGCGCCCGGGTTTGACACGGTGGCCTTCCGCGCGGCCTGCGACCTTGTATTCAAGGGGCGCGAGCAACCTTCGGGATATACCGAGCCGATCCTGCACGCCTATCGCAGGAAACGAAAGGCGGGCGGTTAGACACACTGTTTTCGGCAGGCTGACAAGCCTGCGCATTCCGACCGCAGGGGGTTCATTGCGGCGCCAGACGTGGTATAACCACGCCAAAAGGATCTCCGCCGCATGACAACTGACAGTAAACGACCCGTTATCGGTATCATTGGCAATCGCTCGATCCTGGGCGATGACTACCCGGTGCACGCTTCCGGCGTCACCAATGTCGAGGCCGTATCGACTGTTGCGAACTGCATGCCGCTTGTGGTGCCGACCGACCCGCAGGTGGTCTCCGTGCCCGAACTGATCGAAGCCTGCGACGGGTTCCTGTTCACGGGCGGCCGGCCAAACGTCCACCCCGAGGAATACGGCCACGAGCCGACCGAAAAACATGGCGAGTTCGACCGTGCCCGCGATGCGGTTGCCTTGCCGCTGATCCGGGCCTGCGTCGAAAGCGGCCAGCCGATCTTCGGGATTTGCCGCGGATTTCAGGAGTTCAACGTGGCCATGGGGGGCACCTTGCACCCGGAAATCCGCGAGCTTCCCGGGCGCATGAACCACCGCATGCCCCCCGAGGGCACGATCGAGGAAAAATTCGCCCTTCGCCATTGCGTGCATTTCGACGAAGACGGGGTGTTTCACCGCCTGCTCGGCGAAACCGCCGTCATGACCAACACGCTGCACGGGCAAGGCATTTGCTGTCCGGGACCACGCGTTATCGTCGAAGGTCGCGCCGATGACGGGACGGCCGAAGCCCTGCATATCGAGGGCGCGCGAGGCTTTGCTCTTGCCGTGCAGTGGCATCCCGAGTGGAATGCCGCCAATGATCCGGTGTCGCGCGTCCTGTTCGGGGCTTTCGGCGAGGCCGCGCACGCCTGGGCACAGGGACACGTCCGCCCGGCCCTGAAAATCGCCTGACCGCGCGAAACATGGTCCAGCACCTGACCCGCCGCAGTTTCCTTGCCGCAGGCACTGGCGCTCTTGCGGCCGGGCGGCTCTGGGCCGCTCCGCTGGAGGCGGCGGAACTGGGGCTCGAGGGCGACAGTGGCGCCGACCAGTCCGCCACTCTCCAAAACGCCCTCGACACCGCGCATGCCGGCTCACGCGACCTGCTGCTGCCAGCAGGGAACTTTACGATTTCAGATATCGTCTTGCCCCCCGGCACCGGCCTTTTTGGCACGGCCGGGCGCACCGTGCTGCAACTGGGCGATGGCGACGCCATCCTGACGGCCCGGGATGCGCCGGGCATCGCGCTGAACGGTTTGCATCTGCGCGGGAAGGCAGGCGAGAGACGCGGGGTTTGGACCGGCCTCCTGTCGCTGCAAGGCTGCACCGACATCATGATCGACAATTGCCGCTTCAGTGCGTCCGCTGCCAACGGTGTCTTCCTTGATGGCTGTGCGGGCCGCATCACAAGATGCACCCTCCACGACATTCTTGGCGCGGCCATTGCCTCGCACGATGGGGCGGGGCTGCACATTTCCGCCAACAGCATTTCCGACGGCGGGAATCTCGGCATTTACGTCGCGCGTTCCGAGCCTGGCCACGACGGAGCGATCATCACGGGAAACCGCATTTCGCGCATAGACTGGAAAGACGGCGGAAATGGTCAAAATGGCAACGGAATCAATATTTTCCGCGCCGGTGATGTGGTGGTTTCCGGCAATGTGATCTCTGATTGCACCTTTTCCGCCGTTCGGCTGAACACCACCCGGAACTGCCTGATCAGCAACAATATCTGCACCCGCTCCTCCGAGGTCGCGATCTTTTCCGAGTTCGGTTTCTCGGGCTCCATCATCTCTGACAACATCATAGACGGGGCGGCGCAGGGCATCTCGATCACCAATTTCGATGATGGCGGACGGCTGGCCATCTGCTCGGGCAACATCGTGCGCAACATCCGGCCCGAAAGCCCGACCAACCCCGACACAACCCCGGTGGGCATCGCTGCCGAAGCCGACACGATCCTCACCGGGAACCTCGTTGAAAACGTCCCCGGCGTCGGCCTTGCATTGGGATGGGGGCCGTATCTGCGCGATGTGAATGCCACCGGCAATCTCCTGCGCGACTGCGCCATCGGCATCGGTGTCTCGGTTGCCGACGAGGCCGGTGCCGCCTCGGTCACCAACAATGTGATCCACAGACCGCCCGATGCCGCGGCCATCGCCGCGATGCTCTGGGATGAGATTGCCGAGGCCGATCTGCCGGCAAACGCCACGCGCTACCCGCAAGTCATGCTGGCAGGCAACCAGATCATCGGCTGAACACGTTTCTTCTTCGCCAAATATCCCCGCCGGAGGCACCGCGACGCGCAAAGCGCGGCGCAAACCGATTGTAGCGACCCGCAAGGGTCCCTGTTCTCAGACCTGCCCGCCGGCAATCTCGATGCATTGCCCGTTCACGCTGCCCGAAGCCTCGTTGCACAGCCAGAGCGCGGCGGCTGCGACCTCCCCGGGGGCAATCAGCCGCTTGTGCGGATTGGAATTCACCATCAGTTTCAACGCGTCGTCCTCACTGATGCCGGCACGCGCGCTGATCGATTTCACGTTGCGGTCGACAATCGCGGTATCCACATAGCCCGGACACAGCGCATTGAAGGTGATGCCGGACCCCATGAAATCTTCGCTCAGCGCGCGCACAAGCCCGATCATCCCGTGTTTCGATGCAGTATAGGCCGACGCGCCTTTCAGCCCGCGCAGCCCGGCAATCGAAGACACGGCGATCGCGCGCCCATAATCCAGACCGTGCATCGTGCGCATCGCTTCGCGCAGGGTCAGGAACGCGCCGTCGAGGTTGATCGCCATGATCTTGCGCCAGAACGCCAGGTCGCTCTTGTGCAGCGCGCGCCCTTCCGCGATCCCGGCATTGGCGACGCAGACTGCCACCGGCCCGCGTTCTTCCACAGCCAGCGCAAAGCCCGCGCTCACGCTGTCCTCGTTGGCGACATCCATGACGATGGCATTCAGCCGCTCATTTTCGGCAACCGCTGCCGCCAGAACTTCGGCCCGCCGCCCGGTGATCGTGACCTGCGCCCCGGCGTCGGCCAGCGCCTGGGCAATCGCCAGCCCGATACCCGTTCCGCCGCCGGTCACCAGCGCGTGTTTTCCTTCAAGCATGGCCGTTCCCCGTGTTGGTATCCTTTGCGTCACAGTAGTGGTTGTGACAATTGTCGCAAGTGTGATGCGGCGGCCCGATGCGCAGGCTGGACATGACCGGCCGATCTGGGGACACTACCGGCCAGGGCACAGCAAAAATGAGGACAACCAATGCCGAAAATTCTCGACTGGCCACCGGTCTGGCTGTTGCTATCGATGTTCGTGGCCTGGGGGCTGGCGCGTTACCTGCCATCCCTGACAATCGATTTTGTCGGCCAGCGCGAAATCGGGTTTGGCCTGATGGGCCTTGGGCTCTTGATCATGACGCTGGCCGCAATGGAAATGCTGCGTGCCCACACAACCCTTGTGCCGCGCCGCGATCCCGATGCGCTGGTCACCACCGGGCTTTACCGCATTTCCCGCAACCCGATCTACCTTGCTGACTGGATCGTGCTTTTTGGTTGGATCGTCTACCTGGGCGTGCCTCTGGCATTTCCACTGCTTTGGGTGTTTCCGAAGGTCATCGAAAAACGCTTCATCGCAGGCGAAGAAGCCCGCATCCGCGACCATTTCGGCGAAAAATTCGACGACTGGGCGAAAAAGACACGCCGCTGGATCTGATCCCGGCCCCGGAACGCCTTTCGGGGCGTCAGTCGCCCAGAACGGCCTTCAGACGGGTGTCGATTTCTTCAGCGGAGCCCGGATAGACCGGCAGCCCTCGGTTGATCCATCCCGGTCCATTCGGCCCGCCCGCCATGCCTTCGGCAACATCGGCAAGACCCGGAAACCCTTGTGCGTTCAACTGTTCGAATACATAGCCTGACCGGTTGCCGGTCCGGCAGATCAGGGCAATCGGCTTGTCTTCGTATTTCTGGCGCAGCGCCACCAGTTGCTTCACGAACTCCGGGTCGCGCATGTCCAGCGCAATGGCGCCTTCGCCGATTCCGGTCTGCTGCCATTCCTGCGGCGTGCGGATGTCGACCAGAATGATCTCTCCGGCCCTGGCGGCCTCGTATGCCTTGTCTGCGTCCATTCTCTGTGCGTCCTGTCCCGTTGCCGTTTGCGCGAATGCCTTCGGCAACGCGACTGCAGCCACGCCTACGACAGCCAGCCCGGCCAGTGCAAGAAAAACACGCCGGGACGGGCGGGCGCGCGAGGAGGTGACTTGTGGTCGCATTTGGATTACTCCACATTGAACATTCGTTGATTTCGGTTGAACGGATAAGTAGGTATCGCGCGCCCCGATGGAAGGGGTGGGCAGACTGACAAATGGTCACATGCGCGCGGTTTCACAAAAACCGTGCCGGACAGGAGGAGCAGGTCGTGAAGATCGGGGCACCGAAGGAAATTATCGAAGGCGAAGCGCGGGTTGCGATGACACCGGAAAGCGCGGTCGCGTTGCAGAAACTGGGCCACGACTGCCTGATCGAGGCCGGCGCCGGCAAGGCCGCGGGCTTTAGCGATGCCGCTTACAAGGAGGCTGGCGTCAAGGTGATCAAGGGCGCAGCCGCGCTGTGGAAAGCCTCTGACGTCGTGATCAAGGTGCGCCCGCCCGAGGCGGTGGAATATCGGCGGATGCAGGAAAAGCAGACCCTGATCAGCTTTTTCAACCCGGCCGAGAACGAAGAGGGCATGAAAAAGGCCGCCGCCAAGAAAGCCACCGTCATCGCCATGGAAATGGTGCCGCGCATCAGCCGGGCGCAGAAGATGGATGCGTTGTCATCGATGGCCAATATCGCGGGCTACCGTGCCGTGATCGAGGCCGCCGAGCATTTCCCGCGCTTCTTTACCGGCCAGGTGACGGCCGCGGGCAAGGTGCCGCCGGCCAAGGTCCTGGTGGTCGGGGCAGGGGTTGCCGGGTTGGCCGCGATCGGCACTGCGGTTTCGCTTGGCGCCATCGTCTATGCCTTCGATGTGCGCCCCGAGGTGGC
>JALSJL010000136.1 GCA_026989405.1 Marinosulfonomonas sp.
TGGTGGCCTTGCCACGTTCGGGTGGGGCCGTCACGGAAATGCGGATCAGGCCGCCGTCCAGCCGGATGTCATTGCGCGCGGCGCGCGGCGTCACCCGGACCGATATTTCGGCCCCCGGCACCGCCAGCCCGGAGAGTTCCGCCTTTTCCATGATCACACCCTAGACGCCGATGCCCGATTGCGCAAAGCTGCAGATGGATCGGCGGGGGCAACTGATGAGCACGGCATTTTTCACGGATGAGCGCTGTTTCTGGCATGGCGGCGGCGACTATGCGTTCACCTTGCCTGCGGGCGGGCTGGTGCAGCCAATGGCCGAGGGATTGCCCGAAAACCCCGAAACAAAGCGTCGGCTGCGCAACCTGATCGAAGTAACGGGTCTCGCCCGCGAATTGAAGGTGCAAAGCGCCGAACCCGCCAGTCATGACGATCTGTTGCGCGTTCATCCGCCGGAATACTTGTCAGCTTTCAAGGAGTTGTCTGACGCTGGTGGCGGCGAATTGGGTCTGCGGGCCCCGTTTGGCCATGGTGGCTACGAGATCGCGGCATTGTCAGCGGGTTTGGCGCGTCAGGCCTTGATGAGCGTTCTGGACGGCGCGGCCGGGAACGCCTACGCGCTTTGCCGACCGCCGGGCCACCATTGCCTGCCGGATTTTCCGAACGGCTTTTGCCTTCTTGCCAATATCGGCATTGCAATACAGGCAGCGCGTGCGCAGCAGCCAGGCACGCGCTTTGCCGTCCTGGATTGGGACGTCCACCATGGGAATGGCACCGAGACCATCTTTCTGCAGGACCCGGACACCCTGACCATCTCCATCCATCAGGAAAGAAACTACCCGCTGGACACCGGCGCGGCCGACGTCCGGGGAACCGGGGCAGCGACCGGGACGAACATGAACATTCCCCTGCCGCCAGGCGGCGGGCATGCGACCTATCTTGAAGCCATGGAACGCCTTGTTGCCCCGGCAATCCGCGCGTTTCGCCCCGATATCATTGTGGTCGCCTGCGGCTATGATGCCTCGGCCGTCGACCCGCTCGGCCGCATGATGGCCACCTCTGGTACTTTCCGGCAAATGACGCGGATGTCCATGTCGCTGGCCGATGATCTGTGCGGCGGACGCCTGGTCATGGTTCACGAAGGCGGCTACAATCAGGTCCACGTGCCGTTTTGCGGCCACGCGGTGCTGGAAACGCTCGCCGCAAGCACCACGACCGCGCCCGACCCGCTGGACAGCACATTGATGGCCCGTCAGCCAAATGCCCGACAGCGCGCCTTTCTGTCGGATCACATTTCGGATCTTTGCAGCTTTTTCGGTGTCTGAAACCAGCCTTCCCATTGAAAACCGGAATGAAAACATCGAAATGGGATACGCCCTTGATGGAGAACCCGATGCCCAAGCCTCAGCCTGCGGTCATGGACTTTTTGCTGACCCGCCGGTCGCGTCCGGCAAAGACCTTGCGCGCCCCGGCCCCGACGCGTGCCCAATTGCAGCCGATCCTGACGGCGGCGGCGCGCACACCTGATCACGGAAAACTGGAGCCCTGGCGCTTTGTCATCCTTGAAAAGGCGGCACTGATGCGGCTGTCGCAACTGGCCCGCGAGCGCGGCGAAGACCTGGGACTGGACGACGCGGTAATTGCCAAGGGTGTTGCGCAGTTTGCCGACGGACAGGTGGCCATTGCGGTGATTTCGGCCCCGAAACATTCCGAAAAGGTGCCGCAGATCGAACAGGTCTTGTCGGCGGGGGCGGTATGCCTTGCGGCGCTCAACGCCGCGCTGGCATCGGGCTGGGGCGCCAACTGGCTGACCGGCTGGGCCTCGCACGATCGCGAATTCATGAGCCGGGGCCTCGGGCTCGAGCCGCATGAATCCATTGCCGGGCTGATCTTTCTGGGGACAGAAACCCACGCCCCGCCCGAACGCCCACGCCCCGATCCGGCCAGGATCGTTACCTGGATGGAAAGCTGAATGCGCACCGACATCCTGATACCCGCACTGGGGCGCGCCCTGCAGGCCTTGCTGGATCCCAGGATCATCGGCACTCTGCTGCTGTCGATTGCGCTCATGCTGCTGCTGACGGGCCCCTTCGTTGGGGTCTTTCTTGCGCTGGTCTGGGTCATCGAACTGCTGACCCCCGAAAGCCTGAACCTGCCCTGGCTGGGCGAAGTCTCTTTCCTGGGGGTGTTCACCAAGGGGCTGGTTTCAAAGACATCCTGGGTGTTCTGGACCTATGTGATGTCGCCAGTCGCCGCCGGCATCATCGGGTTGTTTCTTGATCGCATCGTTGCCGCGGTCGAAGCGCGCGACTACCCCGTCCTGCCGGTCGTTCGAGCCCGTTCCCTGTCAGACTCCATCTTCTATGCCCTGCGATTCTTTGGCCTGATGGCCCTGATCAGCCTTGCCGCGCTGATTGCGTCCTTCTTTGCCGGCATCCTTGCCCCGGCGGTCTTCGTGGCCGCCAATGGCTACCTGGTTGCCCGCGAATATTTCGAAACCGTCGCGCTGCGCCGCCTGCCCGAAGACGAGACCAAAGCGCTGGAGCACGACAACCAGCTTACACTCTGGCTGCTTGGTTCACTCCTTGCCCTGGGTTTCACAGTCCCCTTCCTGAACCTGTTGATCCCCGCCCTTGGCGTTGCAGCCTACACACACGTCTTTCATGCGCTTATTGGCAACCGGCCCGCAAACGCTGCCGACCGGGACAGCTAGGCGTTCAGCATCTGCCAGATCTGATCCTTCAGCAAAAGGCGCTCCTTGCGCAATTCCGCTTCGTGCAGCTCATCGGTCGGTTCAACAAATGTCTCGGCGCGGTGAACCTGCCGGTTGACCTCGTGATAACGGTCAACGAGCTTGGAGAAATGCGTATCGGAGCATTTCAACTCATGTATCCGGTCAACCAGATCCGGAAATTCTTCGGACAGTTCATGGGGGGTGTGGCTCATCAGGTTCTCCTTGACGGGTTGCGCGATGATTGTCATCAACGCCGGATGACAGCGCCTTGATCCGGATCAAGAAAAAACCGAAATAGTTCCCCGTGCAATCTGCGAACGCCGCCGCGACCGGCCTGTCGCCGCCAATCACCCAACGAAATTTCTGGACACATGGCCGGCCATGGTTTTAAGTTGATCCGTCAATCAAGAAAAACTCCGGGAGCCTGTCCAATGAACCTCAAAGCAATTCTTCCAGCCCTTGCGCTGGCCGCCCTGTCTGGCCCGGCGTTCGCCGCGGGCGACTGCAGCAAGGTCACGTTTTCCGACGTGGGCTGGACCGATATCACCGCCACAACGGCCGCCACAAGCGAAATCCTCGAAGCGCTCGGCTACGACACCGACATCAAGGTGTTGTCCGTGCCTGTCACTTACACCTCCATGGCCAACGGTGACATCGATATTTTCCTCGGCAACTGGATGCCCACGATGGAAGCCGACATTGCCCCCTACCGCGATGCGGGAACCGTCGACACGGTGCGCGCCAACCTTCAGGGCGCGAAATACACGCTTGCCGTGAACAAGGCCGCGGCCGACCTTGGCATCAAGGATTTTGCCGATATCGCTGCCCACAAGGATGAACTGGACGGCAAGATTTACGGCATCGAGCCGGGCAACGACGGCAACCGGTTGATCATGGACATGATCGGTGAAAATGCCTTTGGACTTGACGGGTTCGAAGTGGTCGAAAGTTCCGAACAGGGCATGCTGGCCCAGGTCGCGCGCGCCAACCGCAAGGGCGAGCCGATCGTGTTTCTCGGCTGGGAGCCGCACCCGATGAACGCCAATTTCGAGCTGACCTATCTTTCGGGCGGCGATGACTGGTTCGGCCCCGATTTCGGTGGCGCCACGGTTTATACCAATACCCGCGCGGGCTATGTCGAGGAATGCCCGAATGTTGGTGCGCTTCTCAACAACCTGGAATTTTCGCTGGCCATGGAAAACGAGATCA
>JALSJL010000137.1 GCA_026989405.1 Marinosulfonomonas sp.
TGTGTTCAGATGGGTTCAGGCCGCGTGATCCTCAAGGGCGCGGGCGATCAGGGCGTCAAATTCCTGTGCGTTGGACACCCGCGAAACATCTTTCGCGTCAACGCTGATGCCCCAGTTTCTGGCCATTGCCGCATAGCGCGGCTCGCGGTGCGCAAGTGCGCGGTTGTAGGCATGGCGCACAAACTCGTCCGGGTCGACGGTCTGCGCATCGCCGCCGTGTTTTTCCAGGAAGTCCTGCCACACCCGGGCCAGGAAATCGCGCTGGTAGCACATCGGTTTCGGAGACCTGGAAAACCGCCGGGCCAGTTCCTCGTTGTGGGCGCTGTCGCCCTTGATCCAGACCATCAGAACGTGCTTGGACAGTGTCGCAAGCAGGGCGTCGTTCGGGTCTTCCGGATCAACCACTTCGCAGATCGAGCCGCCGCTGTCGCAAACGAAATTGTCATAGCCGTAAAGGTCTTGCGCGCGTTTGATGAAGTAGGGCGTGTCGCGCAATGCGGCGACTTCGGCCTCGTGATGCAGGTCTTGTCGGCGCCGGTATTCGGCAATATCCATCCCGCCCTTGTCCGGGTTGCCGGGCTTTCCCAGAAAGGTCGAAAGCGGGGACAGGTCTTCGAATGTGATGTTCGAGCCGATGTAGATCGAGTCGGTTTTCAGCAGGCCGCGCAGAAACGGGTTTTTCATCGCCTCGCGTTTCAGATTGTCATCAATGTGTTCGCCCAGGTATCTGGTGCCGATCCGGTAGTCGACAGAATAGTGAAACCAGTTTCCCTCCTGGCGCAACATGTTGGAAATATGGGTTTTCCCCAGACCGGACATGCCGAACAACAACACCCGCTTGCTGCGGGTGCTGCGCCAGTCATCTGCTGATTGATAAATCATTGTCGTGCCGTTCCGTTCGGATTTTGCACTAGGTAACGGTTCGGGCTGGCCAATGGTAGAAAAAATTGGCGCGGACGGTCGGTTTCAAAGGAAAACGCCGCCCGGTGCGGGGCGGCGTTCATCCTGGTCAGAGGGGTGGATCAGAAGGAATAGCCAACCTTGATCCCGACCCCGATTGCCGAGTTGCCGGAAAAATCCGCGCCGATGACTTCGGTCGTCGCATCGCCCAGCATCACATAGCGCACGCCACCCGAGATCGACATGTTGCCCGATGTGTATTTCCCGCCCAACTGAACCGAGAAATACCCGTCGGTGGGGGCCAGATTGGAGGCAGTGCCGCCTTTCGACGCTTCATATCCCAGCGAGATCGAGCCGGAAAAGGCATCGGAAAACTTGCGCCCGACGCCCAGGGAATAGGTCACGGCATCGCTGTCGTAGGAAACCAGCGGCCCGCCTGCGGCGCCGACATAGACCGGCGGGCTGATCTCGAATTCGGACCAGTCCACCCAGCGGATCGAGCCGAACAGCAGCGTGTCGGCGGCGATGCCCGACTGGAAATCAAGGTTGACCGACTGCGGCGTGGTCACATCGAAACTGGCCGGGACCACCGAAACCTCGGTGCCGGTCAGCGTTTGGGTAACCGGCGAGTTGTAGGTAAGGGCCACGCGCAGGGCAATGTCGGGAATTTCATAGGAAAGCCCCACGAGATAGCCGGTTCCGCCATCCCCCGTCACATCAAGCGCATATCCGAGAGAAGGGATCGACGCCTCTCCGTTCAGGGTCTCGAAACGCACCCCGGCATGTGCGGCAACCCGGTCGCTGAAACGGTAGCGGCCGATCGCGGTCAGACCCTGTGAGGTCAGGCTCGCGGTGGTGCCGGCAAACGGGTAGGGTGCAGCGCTTGTCGGATAAGAGACATCGGCCCCCCAGGGCTGATCCATGACCAGCGCGACGCTGAGCTTGCTGTTGATGTCGGTTTTCACGCCCAGGCTGAATTGCGAATAGGTCGGGGCCATGTTGCCCGACGACACCGCACCTCCGAATGTTCCGGTGACGTTCGGGCTGACCATGCCATAGGAAAGTTCGACAAACCCGCCGCTTTCGAACAAGACGCCGATCCCCTGGCCGGACCTGTCGAGCCCCCCGGCATGAGCTGCAGAAGCACCCAGAGTGAGCGCCGAGATGGACAAAAGTAGTCTTCGCATGATTTCCCCCTGTTTGATGGTGACAACTAAAGCGAAAAAGAGCCGACAAAGCAACATTCCCGCTGCGTCACCCGGCACCGGTCGTGTTTTTTGCGCTGTCAGGCGGTCTTGCGACGGGTTTCGAACAATATGTTCAGGTAATTGGCGGCAAATATCATCGCGGCGCCAATATACACCACCGGGTCAACAGTTTCCCCGTAAAGCCAAAGGCCCAGGACCGCGACAAGCGGCAGGCGCAGAAAATCAATCGGGACGACCACGGCGGCCGGTGCAAGGGTCAGGGCTTTTGTCAGGCAGAAATGCGCAACCAGCCCGCCGACCGAGACCACCGCCAGCCAGGGCAGGGCGGCGCCACCCGGCAGGGCGATGTCGCCGTCATGGCCGGCGCAGATCAGCGCGAACACGCTTTGCATCGTCACCAGCCAGAACAGGATGCCGGTGATCGAGGTCGAGCGCGTGAGCAGCCGGGTGAACACCGCCGAGCCGGCAAAGCCGATGGCCGCAAGCGCGGCGGCGATCACGCCGGGGCCCAGGCTGGCCTGCCAGGGCTGGGTGATGATCAGAATGCCGGCAAAGCCGGCCAGCGCCGCCAGCAGCCGCACCGGTGTCAAGCGCTCGCCCAACACCACCACCGCCAGGAACAGCGCCCAGATCGGAGAGGTGAATTCCAGCGCGAACACCTGCGCCAGCGGGATCACCGCAATGGCGTAGAACCACAGGTTCTGCCCGGCAAAATGGCTGATGTTGCGGACCAGGTGAACGCCGAGCGAGTCCGTCCTGATCTGCCCGAGGGTTCCGGCCATCGTCGCCACCGACAGCACGATCGCGATGCCGAGGATCGAGCGATACAGCATGATCTCGAATGTATCCAGCCCGCTGGCCAGCATGCGCCCCGCGACCGCCATGGCGCTGAACGACACGATCGCTCCGATCATCCAGACAGCGGCACGCAGGGTCGGGCTCATCCGGCGACCTCTTCGATGCGATAGCTGCGTGGGATGCCCTGGGTGAGCCGACCCCAATGGCTTGCCGCGGTGCGCGCCTGATGCGCCTGGAAATCTTCGCGGCTGGCAAAGCGTTCAGCCACGTTGAAACGGCCCGGCAGTTTCGGATCCGGGGTCACCTGAAAGGAAAGACAGCCCGGCTCGGCCCGCGTGAGGCGAACATGCTCGTCCAACGCGGCCCGCAGCTTGTCCAGGCGCTCCGAGGGCAGGTCGATATGGCCGATGAGGCGAAGGGGCATGGCGAGGTCCGTTTGTCCGTTGCGGGCCGGGGCATGGGCATTGCATAGCGGCAGCGGCAAGCGAAGGGAAGCGCTGGCAGCGCCTGACGCTAGCGCCGGTGGCCGATGGAATAGCCGCCATCATTGGGGGCCAGCTTCAACAGCGCCAACATGGTCGCCAGCATTACGGCAAATCCGATCAGCGCATGCGGGGCCAGCGCCGGAATGCCGCTCAGCAGAAGTCCGTCGTTGCCGCCGGGCAGCACGATGGAGCCAAGCCCCATCAGCGCCCCGCCGACAAGGCTGGCCAGCGCCGGCATCAGGGCCGGTGCCTGCCAGGCAAACCGGTTGCGGCTGACGGCGGCGACGATCCCGCCGGCGACCATTGCCAGGGTGCTCCATATGGCCAGAGCCGCCGGTCCCGTGGCCGCGATGTCAATGGCCCGATAGGCCGTGCGCGTCAGCACCGCCGCGAAATCCCAGCCGGTGATGGCGGCAAACAGTCCGCCGCCGCCAACCCCCAATACCAGCGCCACAAGGATGGCCGGCAACGGTGCCCGCCGTCTCCCGCCGGG
>JALSJL010000138.1 GCA_026989405.1 Marinosulfonomonas sp.
AGGCCAACGGGCGCTTTCACATCGGGGTCATGCGGGTGGACGGCAGCGAAGAACGGCTGCTGACCGCGTCCTTTCTGGACGAAGGCCCAACCTGGTCGCCAAACGGGCGTGTCATCATGTTCACGCGTGAAAGCAAGGGCGCTGACGGCGCACGGTCACTGTATTCTGTCGACATCACCGGTCGAAATCTGAAGCGTGTCCCAACCGAGGGAGGGGCGTCAGACCCTGCCTGGTCGCCGCTCTTGAAATAGAGCGCATTTTCAATCGTGCGCTGTGATGTTAGACTGAAGAAAATCGAGCAAACAAGAAACGGAAAATTCCAGATGGCACTCCACAGCAAGGCAATTCTCATTCTCGCAGGCTTCATTCTTGCCGCCTGTGCAAACCCGGACAGATTTGGCGCGGGCGGCACTGGTGGGGCAGGGGCCGGAGCCATCCAGCCCGGCAGCGTCAGTGATCCGAGGTCTCCGGCCTATTTCCAGGAAGCCATCGGCGACCGTGTGTTGTTTGCCGTCGACCAGCACACACTGACCCCCGAAGCGATTGCCACCCTGGACCAGCAGGCCAAGTGGCTGATGGATAACCCTGAATTCAATGCGATCATTGAAGGTCACGCCGACGAGCAGGGCACCTCGGCCTACAACCTGGCGCTAAGCGGGCGGCGGGCCAATTCCGTGATTGAATATCTTGTCAGCCGTGGCGTTTCTCCTGCGCGCCTGAAAGCACTGCCGCTTGGCAAGGAGCGCCCGATTGCGCTGTGCAGCGATGAAGCGTGCTACGCCCAGAATCGTCGCGCAGTCACGGTCCTTGTGGCCGGCGGGATCAGCTGAAGGTCGGGGGTTCGGTGATGGCCTGGTCGAGATGGATCATTCTGGCTCTCTTGTTGGCGACTTTTGCGCCCGCTGGCGCTTATGCGCAGGAACGTGAGCAAACCTTGGCGGATATCCGCCAAGAACTTTCGGTCCTTTTTGTCGAGCTGCAGCGGTTGAAGCGCGAATTGTCGACGACGGGCGGCGCCGGGGCCAATGTTGCCGGAAAATCTGCGCTGGACCGGCTGAACCTGATCGAGGCCGAGCTGGCCCGGCTGACCGCCAAAACCGAACAACTGGAAAACCGGATCACGCGCGTGGTCACGGACGGAACCAACCGGATCGGTGATCTCGAGTTCCGGCTGGTGGAGCTCGAGGGTGGGGACGTCAGCAAGCTGGGCGAAACCACGACCCTTGGTGGCGACGCCGAAACCAGTAACCTGGTGGCCCCGGCCAGGCCGGAAACGACGGACGCGCCGGAACTCGCGATGGGCGAACAAAGAGACTTCGATGCTGCGGTTGCGGCCCTGGAAAGTGGCGAAAACTTCAAGGCGTCGCAGCTGTTTTCGACATTCATTGACAGTTACCCGGGCAGCCCGCTGACGGGGGATGCGCTGTTTTACCGGGGCGAAGCGCTTTCGGCGCTTGGCGACACGGCCAATGCGGCCCGGGCCTATCTCGAGAGCTTTTCCGGTTCGCCGTCGGGGCCGCGTGCCCCGGAGGCCCTGTTGCGCCTGGGCACGACGCTGGGAAGTCTGGGACAGATGAACGAAGCCTGTATCACGTTGGGTGAAGTTGGCCAAAGATACCCCAACTCCGCAGCCGTCGCAGAGGCCACAGCCGCGATGCAGACACTCAACTGCCCGTGACACCGGCGGTCTCGCCCGTCGATGAATTTGCCGAACGGATGGAAAAATGTCTGCCTGCCGGGTTTTCGGGCGGGATTGGCCTGGCGGTCTCGGGCGGGAGCGATTCGACGGCCCTGCTGCACCTTGCCCACAGCTATGCGACATCGCGCGACATCCGGCTTTGCGCGATGACCGTTGACCATGGATTGCGCCCCGAGGCGGGCGGCGAGGCAAAAAAGGTTGCCGAACAATGCGCCCGGCTGGGAATAGGGCACGAAACGGCCCGTTGGGATAATTGGGATGGCCGAGGCAACCTGCAGAACCAGGCGCGCGCAGCGCGCCTGCGGATCATTTCGGACTGGGCGAAATCCAATGGTCTGGGTGTCGTCGCACTGGGTCACACGCTGGACGATCAGGCTGAAACCGTTCTTCTGCGGCTGGCGCGCGGCTCTGGTGTGGACGGGTTGTCAGCCATGGCCGACAGGCGTCAATCACATGGTGTGACATGGGTGCGCCCGCTTCTGGAGTTCCGTCGGCAGGACCTGCGCGCATGGTTGCGGGCCAATCAGATATCCTGGGCCGAGGACCCAAGCAATGACGACCCGAAGTATGACCGGGTCAGAGTTCGTAATGCATTGAAAGTGCTGGATGATATTGGCGTCTCGCCCGAGCGTCTGGCTGGTGTCGCCAGCCGGATGCGCTCGGCTCGCGAAGTGCTTGAAATGGCCACGCAATCGGCGGCCCGAGACTGTGCGACGGTGCGGCACGGCGCGGTCGAACTGCGGCTTGGACCGTATCTTGGGCAGGCCTACGAAGTCCGGCGCCGGCTTTTGGCCCATGCGCTTCGGTGGGTTGGCCTGGCTGATTATGCTCCGCGGCAGGCGTCGTTGGATGCAGCCATGAACGCGCTGGAAAGCGGGCAAACGACGACACTTCACGGATGTTTGATCATGGCGTCCGGCGACCAATGTCTGATTGCCCGAGAGCCAGCCGGCGCCGCAGGTGCCACAGCATCCATCGGCGATGTCTGGGACAGCCGGTGGCATGTGACCGGGCCGAACGGGGTGGGGCTGGAGGTGCGCTGTCTTGGCGAAACCGGCCTGAAATCCTGCCCGGACTGGCGCGATTGCGGGGTGCCTCGGGCAGTCTTGCTGGCCAGTCCCGCAGTCTGGTCCGGCGACAGGCTTGTCAGCGCGCCCCTTGCCGGTTTGCCCCGAGGTTACAAGGCGCGGTTGGTGCGGCGCGAAAATGATTTCGAAAGTTCCATATTAACGCATTGAACTACCTGTTTTCATCCTTATTTTAGGAAGCAGCCCGCAAACTGCGGAAATTGCCCCTTCATGCAAGGAGAGTTGCTTTGGGTAACGCGCGTAATGTCGCCTTTTGGGTTGTGCTGTTTCTTCTGATCCTGGCGCTCTTCAATCTGTTCAGTGGCGGACAGTCGACAATCAATTCCAGAACCGTCAGCTTTTCCGACTTCATCGCGTCCGTCGAAAACGGCGAAGTGCAATCGGCGACGCTCGATGGCGAACGCATTCTGTATCGCGGCGCGGACGGGCAGGAATATGTCACGATTCGCCCCGAAGGAGCAGAAGTCACCGACCGCCTGATCGAAAACCATGTGGTTGTGAACGCCAAGCCGCAGGAACAATCCGGGCTGGCGTCCATCATCATGTCTTTCCTGCCGTTTCTGTTGCTGATCGGTGTCTGGATCTATTTCATGAACCGGATGCAGGGTGGCGGACGTGGCGGGGCCATGGGATTTGGCAAGAGTCGCGCCAAGCTGCTGACCGAAAAACAGGGCCGCGTGACCTTTGACGATGTGGCCGGTATCGACGAAGCCAAGGAAGAGCTGGAGGAGATCGTCGAGTTCCTGCGCAATCCGCAGAAGTTTTCCCGCCTTGGCGGCCAGATACCCAAGGGGGCGTTGCTGGTTGGCCCTCCGGGCACCGGCAAGACGCTGCTGGCACGCGCGATCGCGGGCGAAGCTGGCGTGCCGTTTTTCACGATTTCAGGTTCCGATTTCGTCGAGATGTTCGTCGGGGTCGGGGCAAGCCGGGTTCGCGACATGTTCGAACAGGCAAAAAAGAACGCGCCCTGCATCGTGTTTATTGACGAAATTGACGCCGTCGGCCGCCATCGTGGCGCAGGTTACGGCGGTGGCAATGACGAACGCGAGCAGACCTTGAACCAGCTTCTGGTCGAGATGGACGGGTTTGAAGCGAATGAAGGCGTGATCATCATCGCAGCGACCAACCGCAAGGACGTGCTTGATCCGGCGCTGTTGCGGCCGGGACGTTTCGACCGCCAGGTTCAGGTGCCCAATCCGGATATCAAGGGCCGCGCCAAGATTCTCGAGGTTCATGCCCGCAAGGTTCCGTTGGGTCCGGATGTGGATCTGCGGATCATCGCGCGCGGAACACCGGGTTTTTCGGGGGCGGACCTGGCCAACCTGATCAATGAAGCCGCTCTGACGGCGGCCCGCATCGGACGCCGGTTCGTGACAATGGAAGATCTGGAGCACGCCAAGGACAAGGTCATGATGGGCGCCGAGCGGCGTTCAATGGTGCTCACGCCCGAACAGAAGGAAAAAACCGCATATCATGAGGCCGGCCATGCCATTGTCGGACTATCCCTGCCCAAGTGCGACCCGGTTTACAAGGCAACCATCATACCGCGCGGCGGTGCGCTGGGTATGGTTGTCTCGCTGCCCGAGATTGACCGGTTGAACTGGGAAAGGGCCGAATGCGAGCAGAAACTGGCAATGACCATGGGTGGCAAGGCGGCCGAAATCATCAAGTTTGGCGAAGACAATGTCTCCAATGGGCCGGCCGGCGATATTCAGCAGGCCTCGCAACTGGCGCGCGCCATGGTGTTGCGCTGGGGCATGTCGGAAAAGGTTGGCAACGTCGACTACCAGCAGGCCCATGAGGGATACATGGGCAATGGCGCGGGTGGTCTGTCTGTTTCGGCCCATACCAAGGAATTGATCGAAGAAGAGGTCAAGCGTTTCATCGATGAGGCCTATGCCACGGCCTTCAACATCATCAAGAAAAAGAAAAAGCAGTGGGAACGCCTGGCCGAAGGTCTGCTGGAATATGAGACCCTGACCGGCGATGACATCCAGAAGGTCATCAAGGGCGAGTCGCTCGACAGCAAGGACGACGAGGATGACAAGCCGGATGAGGGTAGTGCCCCATCCCTGGCCGCCATCCCCAAGACCAAACCAAAGCCGCGCCCGCAAGGTGGCATGGAGCCAGAGCCTTCCGCGTGATCTGCTCAACCCTGCGCCCCGCCCGTTGAACCGGGTGGGGCGAAACGGTGCGGGCGCGACATCTGTTCGCCGACCGGTCCCGGCCGTGTCTGCCAGCCTGAAATGACAGGGGGAATGCACGCATGCCGGCCTTGATCCCCACCGGGTTTTCCGCAGAAATCATGTGGCTGGGGTCGGTTTGCGATCGTTTGAGCGCGCTTGTTTCCGAACCCGTGGACCGCTTGGATCTGCGATTTTCCGGTCCGGTCGGCGAAAGCCATGGTGGCCTGACGCGACCGTCTTGTTCGCGGGTCACTTCCCAACATCCCCGGGGCACCGAAATTCGGAACACCCGCCAACTTTCCATCGTTTCGCAAGAGGAGCTGGCCAGGATCGCCACGGGGCGGGCCTGGAAGCCCTGGACCCGGGCTGGCTGGGGGCGACAATCGTGCTGCGGGGCATTCCCGCGCTATCACATCTGCCGCCGTCGTCACGTCTGCAGCGCCCATCAGGTGCGACCGTCGTCATTGATATGGAGAACCGACCCTGCCAGCTTCCGGCTCAGGTTATCAGGCAGCGGCATCCGGCATCCGCACGCAGGTTCAAGAACGCCGCCCGGGGTTTGCGCGGGGTCACGGCCTGGGTTGAACGCGAGGGTGACGTATCGCTTGGCGACATGTTGATGCTGCATGTCCCGGACCAGCCTGCTTGGCCCCATCTGGCAGAAGCGCAGTGCAATGGGCACAAAAACCGGAAAGATTGACAGGTCGTCGGGAGGTTGTGTCTTGCGAAAGACGATTTCGACATAGATCATGTCGGAAATACTTCCCTGATCCTGGTCGCCAGTGGCTAAACCGTGGGGGACACCTTGAAACACCGTTGGGGACCACATGGCACATCTGACTGACATCGAAATTGCACGGGCGGCGAGAAAATTGCCGATCCAGGAAATTGGAGCAAAGGCGGGTATCGGCGAAGAGCATTTGCTGCCCTATGGACGCGACAAGGCCAAGGTCGATCAGGCGTTCATCGACTCCGTTCAGCAACAACCCGATGGCAAGTTGATTCTGGTGACTGCGGTCAACCCGACACCGGCGGGTGAAGGCAAGACCACGACGACTGTCGGTCTTGGTGACGGGCTGAACCGGATTGGCAAGAAGGCCATGATCTGCATTCGCGAGGCCTCTCTCGGGCCATGTTTCGGCATGAAAGGCGGTGCCGCCGGCGGTGGCCATGCCCAAGTCGTTCCGATGGAAGACATGAACCTGCATTTCACCGGCGATTTTCATGCAATCACCAGCGCCCACAATTTGCTGAGCGCGCTTATCGACAACCACATCTATTGGGGAAACGAGCTTGGTATCGACCAACGCCGTGTAAGCTGGAAGCGCGTCCTTGACATGAACGACCGTGCATTGCGCGATATCGTGACCTCGCTTGGCGGCATTGCCAATGGGTTCCCGCGCCAGACCGGGTTTGACATCACCGTTGCCAGTGAAGTCATGGCGATCCTTTGCCTCGCCCGAAACCTGGCCGATCTTGAAAAACGGCTTGGCGACATCATTGTCGCCTACAGGCGCGACCGCAGTCCGGTGTATTGCCGCGATCTCAAGGCGGATGGTGCAATGACCGTTCTTCTGAAAGACGCCATGCAGCCAAACCTCGTGCAGACGCTGGAAAACAACCCGGCCCTGGTGCATGGCGGGCCGTTTGCCAATATCGCCCACGGCTGCAATTCCCTGACGGCGACGACAACGGCGCTGAAACTGGCAGACTACGTCGTGACAGAAGCGGGTTTCGGCGCGGATCTTGGCGCCGAAAAGTTCATGAACATCAAATGCCGCAAGGGTGGTATTGCGCCCGACGTTGTGGTGCTGGTGGCCACGGTGCGGGCCATGAAGATGAACGGCGGTGTCGAAAAAGCCGACCTGGGGGCTGAAAACGTCGCTGCGGTGGCCGAGGGATGCCCGAACCTTGCGCGTCATATCAGCAACCTCAAGATGTTCGGCGTGCCGGTCGTGGTCGCGATCAACCACTTCGTGACCGATACCGACGCCGAGGTTCAGGTTATCGCCGAAAGCGCGGCGGCAGAGGGTGCCGAGGCGTTCGTTTGCCGTCACTGGGCCGAGGGATCGGCCGGGATCACCGGCCTTGCGGAACGGGTGGCGGAGCTCGCGGATAGTGGAGCGGCCCAGTTTGAACCGCTGTATCCCGACGATATGCCACTTTTCGAAAAGATCGAGACCATTGCCCGGCGAATTTATCACGCCGATGAGGTTCAGGCGGACAAGAAAATTCGTGATCAGTTACGTGCCTGGGAGGACGCCGGTTACGGCCACTTGCCCATCTGCATGGCCAAGACGCAGTATTCCTTCTCGACCGACCCGAACCTGCGCGGCGCGCCAACCGGCCACAAGGTGCCGATACGCGAGGTCAGGCTGTCGGCCGGCGCGGGATTTGTCGTGGTGGTCTGTGGTGAGATCATGACCATGCCGGGTCTTCCGCGCCGCCCCGCCGCCGAGCAGATCAGACTTAACGAATCCGGAGAAATCGAAGGGTTGTTCTAGATGGCCAAATTCCGGCATCTGGCCAATACGGCGGCAGACAGGGGTAGATCATGACGGCGGAAATCTTGGATGGAAAGGCGTTTGCGGCCAGAATTCGCGGACAAGTGGCCGACCATGTTGGCAGGTTGAAGTCTGCCCATGGACTGACGCCGGGGCTGGCGGTCGTTCTGGTCGGCTCTGATCCGGCAAGTGAGGTCTATGTCCGCTCGAAAGGGAAAATGACCCGAGAGGTGGGCATGAATTCTTTCGAGCACAGGTTGCCGGAAACCACCGATGAAAAGACCCTGCTGGGTTTGCTTGATGACTTGAACGAAGATCCCGCGGTTCACGGCATACTCGTGCAGCTGCCGTTGCCCGGCCATATGAACGAATCCAACATCATCAACCGGGTGGACCCGGCCAAGGACGTGGATGGCTTTCACATTCTCAATGTCGGGCTTCTGGCCACGGGACAGAAGGCCATGGTGCCCTGCACGCCCCTGGGGTGCCTGATGATGCTGCGCGACAGGCTTGGCGATTTGTCCGGTCTCGATGCAGTGGTTGTCGGGCGCTCAAACATTGTCGGAAAACCAATGGCGCAACTGCTGCTGCGCGACAGTTGCACGGTGACAATCGCACATAGTCGCACGCGCGAAATCGAAGCCAAGTGTCGCGCCGCAGACATCCTTGTTGCAGCTGTAGGCCGTGCGGAACTGATCACCGGCGACTGGATCAAACCGGGGGCGACCGTGATTGACGTGGGTATCAACCGCATCCCGGCACCCGAGCGGGGTGAGGGAAAGACAAGACTGGTCGGCGATGTCCATTTCCCCAGCGCCGCCGCTGTGGCTGGCGCGATAACGCCGGTTCCCGGTGGCGTTGGGCCCATGACAATTGCCTGCCTTCTGGCCAATACGCTGACCGCATGTTGTCGTGCCAATGGGCTGAAGGAACCCGAGGGGCTGACAGCCTGATACTGCTGGCGGAACAGATCCCGGAATCGGCGCAAATTGATAGAATAGACTCCACGCCGGCGCAGGATTTGGGCCTGAAACTGCCTGTTTCCAAGATCATTTTGCCAGGCATTTGACAAGCATCGACGGCATCAATACGTCTTGGCCGAAAAACTGGGTATTTGATGAATAAGATACGCGAATTTTTCTCGACTCTACGAGGATATGTCGCATCGCCCTTGCGGGCATGGATCGTCTTGTTCTTGATCGCGCTTTTGACATTGTCGGGCCCGTTCGGAAGCTACGACAAAATGGGGCTTGCCGAGCGCCTAGCCTATTGGGCGGGGGTGACGGTGATGGCAACCCTCGTGGTCAATGCTTCGCGGGCCTTTTTCCAGGTGTTTGCCGCCGATGTTCGCCCGTTGTGGCGCGCGGTCTTGTGCGCGGTGTTGTCGGCGATGCTCCTGGCGCCCTTGCTGTCGATATATTCGCTAAGGCTGTTTCACGGCAGGACCGACGATATCCCCGGTATTCCGACAATAGCCGCCGTAGTTTTCCTTGTCGCATTGTTTGTGGCCGCGATTCGCCACTATTTTTTGCACATCCAGCAACCGGGTGCGCCGCGATTGCTGGAACGGCTGGCCGACAAGAACGCCGAGGAGATCCTGCGGATTTCCGGGCGCGATCACTATGTCGATATCTACACCGACTGCGGGAAAGAAACGCTGCTGATGCGGTTTTCGGATGCGCTTGCCGAACTGGACGGGCTGCCTGGGCACCGGGTTCACCGCTCACATTGGGTGGCTGAAGCGGCGGTTCGCGGCTACCGCAGACGCGATGGTCGCGCTTTTGTTGTTCTGCTGGATGACAGTGAACTGCCGGTCAGCCGGGGCTACCGCGCCGAAGTCGAGGCCGAGTTGCTGAGCGCGCGGGGGGCAAGGGGAAAACCCGTGCTTCTTGACCAGTCGTGACGGCGAAGGCATCATTGGCAAACAATCCACGCAATTCCGGCTCCAGGCAATCCATTCCGCCGGTGAATGTGCCATAGGCGGGCAGAACAACCCGATTGTCATCGTGGACAAAACATCGGCGCGAAATGCGGGTGCCACGGGCATTGAGCGTGAATTTCGGGTGGAAATGGCCTGAAATTTCTTTCGTTTCACCCGGTCTGGCGATGTGGCGCAACGTCAGCGCGCCAATTCTTGCTTCCTGCACATGCTGGCCTCCAAGGTTCATGGCGCCGGGGTCATGATTGCCTTCGACCCAGATCCAGGTGCGTCCGGTTTGCAGTCTGGCAAGCCACTGACGGTCGGATTCGGGCAAGTTGTGTCCCGCATCCGTGTCATCGAAACTGTCACCCAGGCAAACCACCGTCTTTGCATCGGTGCGGACGATGTCCGCTTCCAGGCGCGCCATTGTATCGCGTGTTTCGAACGGCGGCAGCAATGGCCCGCCGCGGCGCGAGTTTCTCTCGGACTTGCCAAAATGCAGGTCGGAAACCACGAGCGCCTGCTGGCGTTCCATGAACAGAACACCAGAAGGCAAAGCAAGCAGCCTTTCGCCGGCCAGGTTGATCAAGTGACAGTCCTTCAAGAATTTTCTCCGGTTTTGCAGCTGGATTATGTGAATTGATCAAGTCCGGCGGACTTCATCATTCGTTCCTCTTCTTGCGCCAGCAGCTTTTCATTGGCGGCTCCTTGAATGGCAACCTTTCCGATTTCCAGAAACAACGGCGCCGAAAGCGGGCTGGGGGAGCGAAGGGGAACGTGATCAATATTGTCGGCGACCCTGGTCAACATCTCTTCAATTCGTCCGAAATCCACAAGACCCCGCAACGCTTCGTCCCGGGTGATGTCCATGAGCACGTGGCCCGGATCATATCTGAGCAGCGTGTCGTAAAGGATATCGGAAGAGAACAGTGTCTGGCGACCGGATTTACGCAAACCCGCCGAGTTCCGCTCAATGAGGCCGGCGATCGTGGCCACCCCGCGAAACGTTCTTTTCATCACCGCATTTCCTGCCAGCCAGTTTTCGAACCCCTCTCGAAGCCTGACCGGGTCAAACAACGGCCCCGGTTCAACAACCGGGTCCAGCCCCCAGATCAAGGTGGCATAGTCGGTGGCCACAAATCCAAGCGGGTGCAGCCCGGAATGTTCCATGCGCATTGTCAGCAACAACCCAAGCGTCTGCATGGCATTGCGCCCTGCAAAGCCGAAAACGCACATGTATTGTCTGCCGCCCTCGGGAAAGGTTTCGACCAACAACCGGTCGGGTTGGGGCAAGAGCGAGATTTCGCGCTGCCTGGTCAGCCAGTCGCGGGTGTGCTGCGGCATTTCCGGCCAATCGCCATTTTGCAGCAATCGTAGAATTCGGTGCGACAGTTGTGTCGAATTGGAAAACCGGGTTCCCGAATAAACCGCCACCCGAGGCCGCTTGGCGGCGTCCGGACTGACCTCGACAACTGCTTCTTTCAAGCCCTCATAGCGCACGATGCGGCCGCCGATCAGGAACGTGTCGCCGTGGCTCAGCGATGCTGCGAAATGTTCTTCAACTTCGCCCAAAGGCTTGCCTCCCATGCGGTTTTTCATCCGGACTTTCAGCAGGTCGGCATCCTGGATTGTCCCGATGTTCATTCGGATACGCGAAGCCTGACGCGGGTCACGCAGCTGCCAGAGGCCGTCGGGCCGCTGGACCAGGCGCTGCCATCGGTCGTAGCGCCGAAGCGCGTAGCCACCGGTGGCCACAAAGCCGAAACAGGCTTCAAACTGCTCACGCGCAAGGCTTGAAAAATCGCCGCAGGTCGTGACTTCATCGAACAACCTGTCCTTGTCGAACGGCCCACTGCAGGCGGTTATCAGGATGTGCTGGCACAGCACATCGCGTGCGCCCGGGCCGCGCGGGGCGCCATCAAGATCGTGCTCGCGCACGGCCTGCAACGCGGCAAGGCATTCAACGACTTCAAAACGATTGGCCGGAACCAGAATTGCCTTTGATGGTGCGTCATACTGGTGGTTGGCCCGTCCGATGCGCTGCACCAGGCGCTTGATATTCTTGGGCGCACCGACCTGTATGACCAGATCAACGTCGCCCCAGTCAATTCCCAGGTCAAGCGAGCCGGTGCAGACGATCGCGCTCAGATCACCGCGCACCATGGCGGCTTCGACCCTTTCTCTTTGTTCGCGCGCAAGCGAGCCGTGGTGGATGCCGATCGGCAGTGCTTCGCTGTTGGCCAGCCAGAGCTTGTGAAAGAAGATTTCGGCCTGCGCCCGGGTATTGTGAAAAATCAGCGTGGTCTTGTGCCGCCGCACCTGCTCCATGATTGCCGCAATGGCGTATGCACCGCCACCGCCCGACCACGGAGGAGGTTCCTCGGTGTCAAGCATGGTAATGTCCGGCGCAGGCCCGGGGTCGGCATGGATGATCCGGCAGCGGGCGGGATGGGGCGCGAACATGCGCGCGATATCGTGCGGGTCATCCACCGTTGCCGACAATCCTGTCCGGCGCAGGTTCGGGCAAAGCGTCTGAAGGCGCGCAAGGCACAGCATCAACTGGTCGCCACGTTTGCTTTCGCTCAGTGCGTGGATTTCATCCACAACCACCCGTTTCAGACCGGCGAACATGCGCGGCGCATCCTCGTAGGACAACAGCAACGCGAGGCTTTCCGGTGTCGTGAGCAGGATATGCGGTGGATCGGCGCGCTGGCGTTTCTTGCGGGTCGCAGAGGTGTCGCCAGTGCGGTCTTCTACCCGGATGTTCAGTCCGATGTCTGAAATTGGTTTTGCAAGGTTGCGGGCAATGTCCGCAGCTAGGGCCTTGAGCGGCGAGATGTAGAGAGTGTGCAAGCCCGGCGCCGGATTGTCAGCCAATTCCACAAGAGACGGCAGGAAACCTGCAAGTGTCTTGCCGCCGCCGGTCGGGGCGATCAGCAGCACGGCGGGCAGGGCGGCTTGTTCGAGCATCGCCAACTGATGCGGATGCGCCTGCCAGCCGTTCGCCGTAAACCAGGCATGAAAACGGGGCGGAAGAGGGCTCATGCACCCAGTCTAGCCGCCCCGTGCTACAATGTGAACATTTAGTGAACGATTGTCTCTTCCCGAACGAACATGTTGGCCCAGGCACGATCGATCAGCTCCGGGGTCATCTGGTAGGGAATGCCCTCAAACTCGCAGATCGCGATCATCTGGTCGATCAGGAAGATCGGCTGGTAGTTCGCATAGACATTGTCGATCAGCGGATATTTCTTTTTCATCAGATAGATAAGCGCCTCTTCGTCCAGCGGCATCTTGCGCTTGCGCGCCATCATCGCGAAGATCTTGAGGTAGTCTTCCTGGCAGGGCCCGTCGATCTTGATCTTGAAGAAGATCCGCCGCAAGGCCGCTTTGTCGAAGATTTCATTGGGGTGGAAGTTGGTCGAAAAGATCACCAGAGTGTCGAACGGAACTTCGAACTTCTCACCCGATTGCAGCGCCAGAATGTCCTTGGCTTCCTCAAGCGGCACAATCCAGCGGTTGATCAGGGCCTGTGGCGGCTCTGACTGGCGGCCAAGGTCGTCGACGATGAATATGCCGCCGGTTGATTTCAACTGCAGCGGGGCCTGATAGGTGCGCGATGTCGGGTTATAGACCAAGTCAAGCATGTCCAGCGTCAGCTCACCACCTGTGATCACGGTTGGACGTTCACAAAGAACATAGCGCCGGTCATACCGGTTGGATGTGCGGCGCAGGTTGTTGGGATCGTCCACCAGCTCTTCGGCGATATTGTGCACAATCGGGTCATAGACCGTGATGACCTGGCCGGAATATTCAATCGCGCGGGGCACAAAGATGTTGTCGCCGATGGCATCGCGGATACCATTTGAAATCGACGATTTGCCGTTGCCTGGCGGGCCATACATCAGGATGGAGCGTCCGGCGGACACGGCGGGCCCGAGGTGATCCAGAAGTTCGTCGGGCAAGATCAGATGGCCCATGGCGCCCACCAGCATGTCGCGCGTGACCTGGATGTTTCGGATGGACTGGCGTTTGACCTGCTCACCGTAGACGGCCATCGGAATGGGCATTGCGCCGTAATACTCCGACTGAGACAGCGCATCCAGCGCACGGGACTTGCCTGCATCCGTCAACTCGTAGCCCATCTCGCCGCCCGAGTTCGCATGAAGCGTGCCGGTGGCCTGCAAGAGCTTTTGGTCGCGCGCCTTGTCCACCAGTTCCTGGACCACATTGACCGGCAGGCACATGACCTTGGACAGTTCGGTCACCTGATCAAGGTTCATCCGAAACATCGTCTTCAACAGGATATCCCGCATCATCACGAGGGTTAGCCCGGTATCTTCCAGCGAACGGGGGGCTGGTGGCTCGATGGACGGCCTGGACTGCATATTCATGCGCGTACCTTTGTCTGGCTCGTTGTCTTGTTGTGTTTCGGGCGCGAAGGCCAGAAAACGGGCAACAAAAACACCGAAGGGTTTTTACTTCACCCGGCGATCCCCTGTAACTTGAGAAAAACAGCAGCAGGAAATCACCATGGGCAGGGCAAATCCTACAGTTCTCTTTGGCTTTTTTGTGGCGGTGATCGTTGCAATTTGTGGTGCTTCGCTGGCCAAGGGCGGCTTCTATCTCGGCAAACACGAAGGCGATACGCTGCACATGATGCAAATCGTGCTGCGCCTGGCTGATGGACAGTGGCCGCACAAGGACTTCATGACCCCGATCGGGGTCATGGCATTCGCACCGTTTGCGCTGTTCGTCAAGCTGGGAAGCGGGATTGGCACGTCGATAATGATGGGTCAAGCCATTGTTTCAGCGGTGTTTCTTCCCGCCGTATGGTGGGTGGCCCACAGCCGTTTGCGCGGGGTGACCCCTTATCTTTTCGGTCTGTTCATCTTCGTTTTGATCGGTGCCCTGGTGCACGGAGAAGCGCAGCGAAGCGTTTCCATATCAATGCATTACAATCGGTGGGCCTGGGCGGCGAGTTTTCTGGCAATCGTGACAGCTGTCGTCGTGCCGTCCAATCCCCGGCGGCCGATCGTTGACGGCGCAATTGTCGGACTTTCCCTCGCATTCCTTCTTTTGACCAAGATGACCTACTTCGTGGCCTTTGCGCCCCCGGTCATGCTTGCGTTGTTGCTGCGGCGCGCCTATTCAACCGCGCTTTACGCTGTTCTGGCCGGTTTGCTTGTGCTTGCCGCCATGACCGTTCTGGCCGGGGCCGACTACTGGACGGCCTATGCACGCGATCTGCTGTCGGTCATTTCCTCGGATATCCGGGCGCAACCCGGAGAGCCCTTCGGCGCCGTGGTCGGCGCGCCTGCCTATATCGGGGCCAGTCTTGCCCTGATGGCGGGGATCATTTTGCTGCGACAGTCAGGAGAAAGTGTTGGCGGGATGGTTTTGCTGCTTCTGGCCCCGGGGTTCTTCTATGTGACTTTTCAGAATTTTGCCAATGATCCCCAGTGGTTGCTTGTTCTTGCCATCTTGCTTCTGGCGTTTGTTCCCAAGCGTGAGCTGCGCAACGGGCTGGGCTGGGACATGCGCGCCGCCATCAAGATTACCGCCGCCGTCGCGTTGGCCCTGGCCGCGCCCTCTTTCTTCAACCTGGCCTACAGCCCGTTCCGGCACTTGAAAATCGATACGCAGAGCTATACGCAACTGATCCCGCGCAGCCGGCAGCATTCTGACATTTTTGGCACCAAGACCCGGGTTGCGCGCACCGATACCCGGACCCCGCTGAAAGCGCCGGGAACGCCGTTGGACGCCTATGAAAAACTGGCCGGTCGTGAGCCCCCGACGGTTTTCAAAGGCGAGACGTTGCCCGACTGCCAACTCGAGATCGGCTTGCCGGCCTGGTTTGACTCCATCGTCGTTGATATGGAAACGGCGGGCCTTGCCAAGGGCAAACGGCTGTTTGCCGCCGATCTGTTTTCCAGCCATTGGCTGTTCGGCTCACTGGAGCCCCTGAAAAATGGCGCGCCTTGGTACTATGGTGGCCTGCCCGGAATTGAAAGCGCGGACTACCTTCTGGTTCCGCTCTGTCCGGTCCTTCCCAGGATCCGCGGCCAGATCCTGGAAGCCATCGAGGATCGCGGCCTTGAATTCAATGAAATCAGGCGGACGCCGCTGTATATCTTGTATGAGCCAGGTTGATCCTTGATCAACTGCCGTAAATCGCCCCCGCGATCAGGTAGAAACCCAGTGTTCCGCCCAGGGCCAGCCCCATGGGAAAATCGCGCCTTGCCCAGGACTCCCAGTCGGGTGTCAGCCGGCGCACGGCCGGCACGCGTCGGGCAACCCTGTGAGTGACAACGGCGGCCAGCAAAACGGCGGCAAAAAGATACAGGATCGTTCGCAGGTCGCCGGGCGCGATGAATGGCGCTGCTGCGGCGGCGAACTTGGCATCGCCTGCCCCGATCGCCCCGACCATGTTCAGGATGAACCCGATCACGAGGACAATGACCAATTGCAGCAGGCGGGCCAGATAGTCGGGCAGGGGCAGCACCAATAGCCCAACCGCGACAAACACGATCACCAGGGCCATGACGGCCTTGTTGGGAATTTTCATGAATTTCATGTCATTCCAGGCCACCCAGATGCAAATGGGCAGCACGAATGGCAGAAACCACAGGGCAGACCAGGCCGAGATGGCCATGATCAGTTCGTCACATTGTTTTCAAGCGCCTCGAGACTGCGAACTGCGGCCTCGAAATACTGCGGATCGGTCTCGATTGCTTCTTTCAGCAGGCCCTTGCCGGTGATCACATCACCCTGCTTGATTGCAGCCAGCGCCAGGGTATGCAGCAGCTGTGCCCGCTCGGATTGGGTCATCGGGATGACCGGCAAAGTATAGTTGCGCTGCGCTGCGCGTGCCAGAACCAGATTGTTCTTGGCGGTGAACATGTCGGTCTTGTATTTCAGCGCTTCAGAGAACAGGCGTTCTGCTTCCGAGTAATTGCCGCGCGTCAGCATCGAATAACCCCAGTTGTTCAGAACTCCCGAGGGCCGCGTCGTCAGCCCGACCGCAATCTCGTAAAAACTGTCCGCCTTTTCCCATTCTTCGTTGCTGTCGGCGATCATGGCTTCCAGTCGATATCGTTTGAAGGTCTCAAACGTCGGGGGCACCGAATCCAGGACTTTTTCGGCTTCATCCCACTTGCCAACCCGGATCAGCGCGTCGGCATAGTCCACCTTGTCGTCATTGGTCGATTCCGGGTGGGCGGCGACTTTGGCCCAGACTGCAACGGCTTCGGTTGGCAGTTTCGCGCGGATCAGTGATTTGGCCAGGCCACGCTGGATATCTATCCGGTCCGGGTTTTCGGCCAGAGTGCGGCGGAAATACACGACCGCTTCATTCGGGTCGGCCGCTGCGAGCATGATGCTGTTGAGATTGCTCTCATCGATCACGTTTACGCCCGTGGCCCGTTCAACTTCTGAATCAGCGTTCTTTTCACACGCTGACAGGGCGATTGTGCCAGCCAGGCACAAGATTACGAATCTGGATTGGCGCATTTTCCTGCGTCCTCTTACTGCTCTCGCGTTTTCGCTTGTTATTGCTTCGACAGGAGGAGGTATTCTCCGGGGCCCCGCCGAACCAGTGCGAATTCTGCTTTATCGGGTTCAGAATACTCCGGATTTTCAAGTTTTTCGAGAGCCCGGCGCAAATTCTCGCGAATTTCGGCACTTTGGCCACTGTCCAGGGCAAATGCGGTGTGAAAGACCCGTGCGGCTTCCCCGACATTGCCTTGTTCCATCAAGACGACGCCCAGATTGTTCCAGGCCGGGACAAAGGTTTCCTCGGTTTCGATTGCGCGGCGCAACAGCTTTTCGGCCTGGCCCAGACGCCCCAGTGCCAGGTTGGCTGACCCCAGCGCCGAAAGCACATCAACCGTGAACCCGTGTTCGGATGCTCCGCGCAAGTAGGCTTTCAGGGCCAGATCGTATTCACCAGCGGCCATCAGTCTGTGGCCGACGATCAGCCCGTCGACCGATTGCTGGCCCCGTGCAACGCCAACCGGAGCGAAAGGGCTGCCCGAGCGACCTTGAAAACCGCCTGCGGGCTCGCAGGCGGTTAATGATGTTGTCGCAATGATCCAGACCACCCAGTTCAGTTTCATCACATCAGAAATTGGTCCCATTCAGAATTTTTGCGATGTTGTATACCGACGGGCCGATCAGGATGATCAGAAGCGGCGGCACAGTCAGCATCATAGTGGCAAGAGTCATCTTGGTGGGCAAGGTGTTTGCCTTTTCTTCTGCCCGCATGACGCGTTTATCACGCATTTCCGCGGCATAGACCCGCAGCGCCTCGGCAATCGACGTGCCGAAGGTGGCGGACTGGATCAAAACGGTGACAAAACTGGACACGTCGGTAACGCCGGCGCGTTCCGACATGTCACGCAAGACCTGGATACGGTCCTTGCCGGCCTTCATTTCATGCGCCACCATCTGATATTCGTCGGCCAGCGCCGGAAAGCCCGCCCTGATTTCAGTGGCCACGCGAACGATCGACTGGTCAAGGGATTGGCCCGCTTCCACGCAGACCAGCATCATGTCCAGCGAGTCCGGGAAACCGTTGACGATTTCCTCCTGCCGCGCCTGTTGCCGCTTGGTGACCCAGTATTTCGGGAACATGTAGCCAACGACGCCAGGAAGCAGAATGGTCATGATGATCTTCTGTGTTGACGGGTCTCCGGTCGTCTTGAGGAAAATGGCAATCAGCGAGCCGATGATCAGCATCGTGATGCCCAGGGCAAACTGCAGGAAGTGATAAGTCCGGACCGCGGTTTTCGAGCGGTAGCCGGCCTGAAGAAGTTTCAGGCGGACGGCCGAGTATTCTTCTTCGTCCTTGGGTTCCAGAAAATCCGAATACTTGTCCAGCTTGTCTGTCCCGGAGTTTTGCCGGAGCTTTTGTTTCTTTTCCTTGCCAGAGGCCTCCTGACGGTTGGACGCCCGGAGCTTGTCCAACGGGTCGACCCGTTTCTTGAGCAGAACCGGCAGCGTCAGCAGCACCAGGAACATGCCCAGAATGCCGACGGCAAGAAGGGGACCGAACGGCCCGAACTGTTCGGTCAGGGTCGCTTGAATGTTTGTCAGAAGTTCCATGTCAGTGCCTCAAACCTTGATGTTCACGAGCTTGCGCATCACGAACACATTCGCGACCAGGAAGCCGGCCACAACCAGCGCGGCCGGGATGAATGCCGGGGTGTCCTTCACATCGTCATAGTAGTTCGGCTGGATGACATTGATCATGATCAGCGCGCCAAGCGGAAACACCGACAGGAACATGCCGGACCACTTGGCTTCCGCCGTAATCGCGCGCACCCGTCTGAACAGCTTGAAGCGCGACCGGATCACCTTGGCAAGACCATCAAGGATTTCGGCCAGGTTGCCGCCCGATGTCTGCTGGATGGTCACAGCCACCGCCAGAAACCGCAGGTCCTGCATGTCAAGCCGTTCTGCCATGGATTTCAGCGCCTCACCAACGTCGCGGCCATAAGCGGCTTCGTCCGAGATCACGCCCATTTCCGAGGCCAGCGGGTCGGGCACTTCGTTGGCAACAATGGCCAATGCCGATGAAAACGGATGCCCCACGCGCAGTGACCGCACCATGAGCTCGACTGCGTCCGGCAGTTGTTCGGCGATCAGCGCGAGGCGCTTTTTGGCCTTGTTGTTGACCCAGACATATACGCCGCCAACACCCATGATGACGGCAAGGATCGCGCGGATTGCCAAGCTTGCACTGGTTCCGAACGTCAGGCCAATGAAGGCAACCATCGCCAGAACGGCCATCATGATCATCAGTTGCGGGGGGGTGAAGGCAATGTTTGCCTTTTGCGCCTTTTCCGCAAGGATCGAATAGATCGGGATCGAGCGCGACTTCATGTGCTGACCCATCTCCTTGCGGAGTTGTTCCAGCACCTGCTCGCGGCCAACGCCCTTTTCGAGCATCTCGAGACGTCGGTTGACTCGATTGTTCAGGCTGATGGACTTGCCGAATACGGTAAGATAGATCCCCTCGACCAGAACGATGATCGAGATGAAGATCAGGCCGTAAATCAGTGGTTCTGCGCTGATGACCATTTCGATTATTTTCCTTGGAAGGGTTCGAAGATTTCAGCCGGCAGGTTGTAACCCCACAGCTTGAATCGTTCGGAAAAGTGCGACCGCACACCTGTTGCCGTGAAGTGGCCGATGATCTTGTTGTCAGGCGTCAGTCCGACGCGTTGATAGCGGAATATTTCCTGCATCGAGATGACTTCGCCCTCCATGCCCGTCACTTCCGTGATCGAAACCATCCGGCGCGAGCCATCCTGCAGGCGAGAGGCCTGAACGATCAGGTTTACAGCGGATGAAATCTGGGCGCGAACCGCCTTGATCGGCATTTCGATACCGGCCATGGCGATCATGTTTTCCAGTCGGGAAACGGCGTCACGGGCAGAGTTGGCGTGGATCGTGGTCATCGAACCATCGTGGCCGGTGTTCATGGCCTGCAGCATGTCGATGACTTCTTCGCCGCGCGTCTCACCCACGATGATCCGGTCCGGGCGCATCCGCAGGGCGTTTTTCAGACAATCGCGCTGCGAAACCGCGCCCTTGCCCTCGACGTTGGCCGGGCGGCTTTCCATCCGGCCCACATGTGTCTGTTGCAACTGAAGTTCCGCCGTGTCCTCGATCGTCAGGATACGTTCGGCGTCGTCGATGAACGAGGACAGCGCGTTCAGCGTTGTCGTTTTACCCGAGCCGGTTCCGCCCGAAACAATGACGTTGAGGCGGGTCGAGACGGCGGCCTGAAGATAGGCCGCCATTTCTTCCGTGAAGGCGCCAAACTTCACCAGGTCATCGATGGCGAGCTTTTCCTTCTTGAATTTACGAATGGACACCAGCGAGCCGTCAACGGCAATCGGCGGCACCATGGCGTTGAAGCGCGAGCCATCTGCAAGACGGGCGTCAACGTAAGGGTTGCTTTCATCCACGCGCCGGCCAACGGCGGACACGATCTTGTCGATGATGCGCAGCAGGTGACGTTCATCCTTGAAGGTGGTCGTGGTCAGTTCCAGCTTGCCGTCGCGCTCAACGAAAATCTGATGCGGACCGTTCACAAGAATATCGTTGACGGTGTCATCTTTCAGCAAGGGCTCAAGCGGGCCAAGCCCGGTAACCTCGTCATACAGTTCCTGGTTCAGTGTCGCGCGCTCATCGCGGTTGAGAACGATCGCCATCTCTTCGAGAGCTTCGGCGGCAATGGCCGAAATTTCAGCTCGAAGATCAGATTCCGATGCGCCTTCGAGCGCGCCAAGGTTCAGGTTGTCCAGCAAGCGTTTGTGCAGCTCCGACTTGACTTCTCCCAGCCGTTCCTTGCGCTTTTTCTCCTTGTCCATCGGCACAACCTGGGCCGAAGGTTTCTTGGAAGGCTGCTTGCGAACAGACGCGGCAGGAGCAGCGGCGGCGGCGGGCTTGTCGGCCTTGGGAACTTCAACCAGTTCCGGTTTGGCGTTGGATGGCTTCTTGTATCTGGAAAACATCGGTTCTTCCCCCCAAAAGGCTATTCAGCTTCCGCAACCGAAAGGTTGAGTTCATGTACCGAGGTGGCAAGCTTGCGCACCTCCTTGCGGTACGGGTTCTTGGCCGCGGCATTGGCAAGAGGAAGGCCCTGATCGTTGGCCTCCATGACTGGCTTGCCGCCATCGGGCAACAAGACCTCGATCTTGATATCAAGGCTCTCTGCCATGCGCTTGACGCGGCTCTTGCCGGAAAGGTCGGTGAACTTCGGCGCGCGGTTAAGCACATAGCGGAGTTTTTCGAACGGAAGATCTTCGGATTTCAGCGCGCGTATCATCCGCAGGGCATTTTGTGCCGACCGCATGTCCAGCTCGAGCGGCGCAAAATACACATGTGCCGAATGCAGCAGAACTTCTGTCCATTGCACAACCGTCGAGGGCATGTCGACGATCACATAGTCGAAATTTGCTTTGGCCGCGTCGATGATCCGCTGGACATCATCCGACGAAATGAAGTCAAGCGGCAGCATTTCGGCCGGCGCAGTCAGCGCATACATCTTCTCTTCGAACGGCACCAGCGCCTGCAGGAACGCATCCTGGTCCATGTTCTCGGTGTCGCTCAGCAGTTCAAAAACCGCGTCGCGCCGGGCAAGATCAAGGTAGGTTGCAATTGAGCCTTGCTGCAGGTCGAGATCCAGTATGCAGACCTTTGGCGGGTCCTTCTTGTCAATCGTTGCCAGTTCCCAGGCCATGTTCACGGCAAAGGTTGTGGAGCCAACGCCACCTGCAAGCCCGTGAACGGCCAGCACCACGCCATCATGGTTGCCGGAGCCCTTCAGTTTGCGGGTATCTATATCGGGTTGCTCGGGCGCCGGTGCGCGCAAGCGTTCAATTGCATCGTGCAGGGCCCCGTCCGGAAGAGGGTAGGGCACAAATTCTTCAGCTCCCTGCTTGAGAAGCTGGTGCAGGGCAATCGGGCTTACGTCTTCCGCAATCACAATGACCTTGATGGCATTTTCGGTGGCGGTGCGGATCAGGTCCGAGATGACCGCCAGGCGGTCTTCGTCTTCGGAATCCAGGGCGATGGCAACAAATTCCAGGGCCGCAGCATCGGGCTGCGTCATGAATAGTTTTGCGTCCTCAAACGACAGGTCACCCCAGCTTTCGCCAAGCTCGGTTTCCATATCTTCGATCAGAAGATCAAAGTTCTGCACGTCCCGACTGATCGTGCAAGCCACGATCGGGGCGGCTTCTGGCTGCAATGCTACGCTGCTCGTCATTGCCATAGTCCCTCCATTAACCGACACAATCAGCGGAGGGACCTGCTACAATCTCATCGGGTCCCACCGAACGTGCCGCGCGCGACTCGAATTGGTCGCACGGCTCCTAGGGTTTCAACCTGACGATTAATCTGGGCAATATTGGGGCCAAAAACCGTATTAATTCAGATTTCTGAACAATAGGCCGCTGCCCGGCGGGCCGTTACTGGCCGCCGGAGCTTTGAAGGCTGGAGGTATCGACAAATGGCCGTTCAGTCGCGCTTGCCACATACTCGCGGAAGATGATGTCGGCGTATTTTCCGTTCAGCAGGGCGGCCGATTTTTTGGCCAGCCCCGACACTTCCGTAACCGTGCGGCGATTGCGGCGTTCGCGGTTCTGGGTCACGATCAGCGGCTGTGTCTCACCGAACGAAGCGACCGCTTCAAGCCGAGAGCGCGAAATACCCTGCCTTACAAGATAGTTCACGACCGCGCGTGCACGGCGAAGGCCAAGGCGCTTGTTGTAGGCCTCCGATCCGACAAGGTCGGTGTGGCCGTAAACGCGAAACCGGATTTCCGGGAACTGCCGGATCCAGTCGGCCTGCCGGCGCAAGATCGCCTTGGCGTCGGCATCAAGGCGCGCGCTGTCGAAGGCAAAATTCACCATCGGGTTGACCTCGGAAGCAAACCGGTTGTTCAGGTCGACGACAAAATTCCCCTGGCCTGTCTGAACCAGGGTGTTTTGCATTGTCGGATTGCCGAACTGGCCTTCGTCGATAAAG
>JALSJL010000139.1 GCA_026989405.1 Marinosulfonomonas sp.
TTTGGTGTGGTGAACGAGGATCACGCCGCAATCGGGGTTCACCGCCTCGCGCAGAACCTCGATGCGGTCACGCAGGAAGAACATCATCGCGCCGTTGTCGTTTTCACCGCCGCCGTCGGGACCGCCGTCAAAGACGTTACGGATCGGGTCGACGCAGAGGATATCAACGGGAGCGTTCGGAAACGCCTCTTTGACCGCTGCGGCAGCCATGGCGCTGCCTTGCTCGTCCAGCAGCAGTTTCAGCTTCGGCGTGGCCACGAAGGTGTCGCGGGCGGCGTTGATGACCTCGGGCGGCAAGGCAATCTGCTTCAGCCGTTCGCGCAGGTAGTGATACTGGATCTCGGCCTGCAGATAGAACACCCGCAAAGGGCGCGGCGGGGTGAAGCCCAAAAACGGGACACCTGCCGCCATATGCACCAGCCAGGAGATCAGGAAATCGCTCTTGCCCACCTTGGGCGCGCCACCAACCACCAGCAGGCCGCCCGGTGTCAGAACCCGTGGCGCAATGATGTCCTCGGGCATCGGCGCGGTGTCATCCAGCAATTCGCCCAGCCTGAACGCCGGCATGGTGGTGGGCACCGGTGCGCCGGTATCGAGCCGCAACAGCGGCGGGCCGTTCTTTTCCACATGCAGGGCCCAGATGCGTTCGGCCTCGCGCTGCAGCCGCTCTACCGGCCAGCTTGGCCTCAGCATGGCGGCGTTGTAGCCGCAGATGCCTTCCCAGCCCGCATCCTTTGACATGCGGCCCTCGTGCACCATGCGCACGAAATGTCCGATCGCAGCCGAAGCGCCCTCAAAACGAGACCAGTTATCCTGCGCGCCCTCGCGCACCGGTGTTGTCAACACGTCAGCGGCTTTGGCCTTGTCCTCGCGCACAAAATCCGGCTCGAGCGAAATCCCCGGCGCGGGCGGCATGTCCTGCACCGCCTCGGTGAATTCATCGAGATCGCGTTCCATGGCGGGGTTGATTGCAAGAATGCGCACCAGCGTCTTGAGGCTGTTCTTGTAATAAACGCTACCTGCCACCCGTATTGGCTGATGCGCCGAGCGGAAATGCATATCGCCCCCGACCTTGGCGGCAATATCGCCGCGCAGGCGGCTGACCCGCGCCACATCGCTGCCCTCGGCGGGTTCGGTCAAACGCCACCAGATATGGCATTTCTGCTGCCCCTCAGGCGTAATGCCACCGCTTTGCACCACCATTGTGGGCGCGCCCAGATGCGCCTCGAGATGCGCGCGTTTGGCGGCAATATCACCGGTATCGAGATCGACAACCAGCGCCTGCATTTGCAAAACATCCGCCGCTTTTGCCTGTCCGGCCTCGGCCACCGTGCCGGGGATTACGTAAACCGCCGCCCCTTCGCGCGAGGCCCAGTTGGCAAAGGTGGTCATCTTGTCCGGCGTATCCCCATTGGCTTCCAGCCAGATATTATGCGGCCGCCCGTCAATGCCTTGCCCCTTGTCGATAAAACTGCGGACCGGAATCAGGCCTTCGCAATAACCGAACACCACATCCATAAAGGCCGCGATTTGCTCGGGGTCGGGTTCATCGCCAAACACGTCCACCTGTGGCGTGGCGTCGTTAAAATCCCGCCACGGGTTGAAATGGAGGATTTCGGCATCGGCAGCCTCTGAAAGCTCTGTGCCATTCTCCTGACGGCCTGTCGTTGCGTCGGTGTTTTCATCGGCGGGTGTGTCATCATCAATTTTATCTGTCATTTATTCTGCTCCCAGCAACGGTCTGCGTAGGCGCAAAACCGGCATTCGAAGAAATCGCGGGATTGGGCGATGCGGGGCAGCAGGTCGCCCGCGTCCGTCGCCTGCAGGATGCGCACGGCCCGATCCGACATGCGCTGCGCCAGCGCGGCGTTGAGCGGCACCAGCTCGTGGTAAAGCTCGGCCGTGTCCTTGTTGATGGCGGTGAACAGCGCCGGTGCGGCCGAAATCCCCGGCACCACCGGTTCCATATAGGCCTGATAGATCGCTATCTGCGCCGCGTAGACCGGCTTGGAAATGGCAACACCGTCTTTGATGCAGGCACGCCAGTTCTTGGCGTTCATGGTTTTGCATTCCCAAAGCGCGGGCGTTCGCAGACCAAGCGCGGCGGGCGACCCGTTAATGATGCCATCGACGTGGCCACGAATTCGGCCGCCCGCGACCGAGAAGCCGAACTGGCGGCCATCGGCTTTTTGCGTGACCAGATCAATACCGGCGGCGCGCAACCAGCGGATCGCCAGATCCTCGAGCCGGTGGCCGATCTCGAATATCCGCAGAACTTGGCCGCTGAAATCGCTGCCGTCGTCTTTCGGGGCTTGTGCAAACTCGAATTGCAGCGCCCGTTCGCAAGGCACGCCAAGGCGGGAGGCCCCGAGATAGTCGCGCGGCGTCTCGGTATCGCGCTCGGCAATAAGGGCTGCATCGACCAGATCATTGATGCGCTCACCCATGGAGGGGCGCGGGTTGTAGTCCAGTGTCAAAACGGAATCTCCGATGCTTGCGATTTGGCGATGTCGGCCATGGCCTCTCGAAAGCCCTCGACGGCTTCCTCGATCAGGGCGCGAACCTGTGGTTCGGTGAGATCAGCCAGCTTTGACTGCCAGCCGATTTCCTCCATCAGCAGGGCGACGCGTTGCATGGTGGCGGTGACGGCGGCGCGTTCTTCTTCGGTGAGATCAACCATGGCCACAGACCACCCTGAAGATGCCTGGGCCCGAGCCGCCCAAAAACCCTGACAGGCCATCGAACAGAACCAGCAGGACGGGCGCGGCCGTCTCGAGCGCACCGGATCGCGCCAGCCAAAACCACGGGTGGGTTGCCGGCAGACTGCACAGAGTTTGCCACGCGGATGCCAGAGGCGTTGCCGGTCTGTAATTATTGGGAAGTTGGTCATGTCTCATGCCGCCCTCCCGATCGCATCGCCGTTGCGAACGGTGCGACCACCGTTGTCTGCCCCGAACACCAACGCGCGGATGGCATTGCGATTGAAGCGGAAGGACAAAAGCGCCGAGGCCTGATAGCGGGTCAGCCCGAAATCCTGCCGATATTCCGCAGGCAGATATTGCAGCTGCTTCTGCGTTGGCGGCTGGTTCAGCCAGCGCCGTGTTTTGTGGGCGCTCTCGTCGGACTCGTGGGTGTTCAGCCAGTCATCGGCGGCGGCGAGGCAAACCGTGCGCTCACCCACAGCCAGCAATCGGGGTCGTTCCTTTTGACGCCCGCCAATCCCGTGCCAGCGACCGTTCAGAAAAAACACGCCGCCCCAGGCGACAAACCCGTTGGCAATCAGGGCCGCATCATCTCCGAACAGGTCACACCAGCGGAAACTGGAGCGCTTCAGCAGGTCGATCTCGGACATGACGAACTCGGAAAGTTCCGTCGGTCCGTCGGCCTCACCGCGCTCCCAGAGATGGCCGCAAAGCGGGCATTCCATTACAGCAAGCGGCACGGTGGCTTCGCAATCGGGGCATTCCTTGGTCGGGGCTTCGCCGCTGCCCTCGCGCCCGTCGAGATCGACATCCTGCTCGAGCGAGCCGTGCAACAGGGTCGACGTGCCGAAATCCAGCACGATGCAATCGGTCTTGATGATACCCGGATGCTCCTCGGGATCGACCGTGCGCAGGCCTCGCCCGACCATCTGCATCATGGTGGATTTGTATGAACTGGGCCGCAGCAACACAACGCAGGAGGTGGGCGGATGGTCCCAGCCTTCCTTGAGGACGGCGACGTTTGTCACCACCTGCAGCTTGCCAGAACCATAATCCGCCAGCACCGCCTTGCGCTCGGCCTCTCCCATATCGCCGTAAATCAGGCCT
>JALSJL010000140.1 GCA_026989405.1 Marinosulfonomonas sp.
CAAGAGCCTCGGCGGGCCGCCGGGCGGGCTGATCGTGACCAATGACGCGGGGCTCGCCGAGCGGCTGGACGCCATCGCCTTTCCGGGGATGACGGCGAATTTCGACGCGGCAAAATCGGCGGCGCTGGCGATGACCATGCTGGACTGGCGCGAGCACGGGCGCGCCTATGCGGACCAGATGATCGCGGTGGCCCGCGCGCTTGCGCAGGCGCTGGACGCGCGCGGCGTCAAGGTTTTTGCCGGGCGCGATGGCTTTACCCGCTCACACCAGTTCGCCCTGGAGGCCGCGCCGTTCGGCGGCGGCCAGACGGCGGCACGCGGGCTGCGCAAGGCCGGGTTTCTGACCTGCGGCATCGGGCTGCCCCTGCCCGAAGTGCCCGGCGACCTGAACGGCTTGCGCATCGGCACGCCCGAGATCGTGCGCTTTGGCGTGACGCCTGATGATATCCCCGATATTGCCGACCTGCTGGTGCGCGCGCTGACATCGAATGACCCGGAAAGCCTTGCGCCACAAGTGGCGGACCTTCGTGCAGAGTTTCAAGAACTGCACTATGTAAACCCCTGAACCCCGACCGTTTTTTCGACAAAGGATCGTTTTGTGGACATCAATGAGAGAATGACCGGCCACTATGGTCACGGCACATTGGAACAGACCGTCATGGCGGGTCTGGACAGGCTGCTCGCAAGCTCCGACGATGCCCCGATTGATTTGCTGGCAAGCATCGATGAGTTCCATATGGGCGGACGCCCCGCCACGCGCGAGGTTGTGCGCAAGTTGGGGATCGATGCGTCGCATCGCGTGCTTGATGTCGGTTGCGGCCTGGGCGGAACCGCCCGCCACATGGCAAGCGAACACGGCTGCCAGGTCGACGGCGTGGACCTTACCGCCGAGTATGTCGAGGTTGGAAACGCTCTCAATCGGCGCATCGGGCTGAGCGGACAGATTGACCTTGCGGTCTCGGATGCTGCCGATTTGCCCCACGGCGACAAGGCCTTCGATCGCGTCACCATGTTGCATGTGGGCATGAACATCGAAAACAAGGCAACGCTGTTTGGCGAAATTGCCCGTGTCATGAAGCCCGGCGGAAAGTTCGCGGTTTTCGATGTAATGCGCCTGAAGGATGGCGCGGTCAGCTATCCGACCGCCTGGGCCAGCGATGACAGCACGTCATTCCTGGCCAGGCCGGATGACTATCGGGACGCGTTGGAGGGGGCCGGCTTTGGCGTGAACGGCAAGACCGAAATGGCGAGCATGGCATTGCAGTTCTTCAAGATGCTGAAAGCCCGGCTGGCGCAGGGCGGACCGCCGCCGCTGGGCCTGCATATCCTCATGGGGCAAAACGCGCCGACGAAGGTCGCGAACATGGCTGCCGCCGTCAGCGACGGCCTGGTAGCCCCGGTTCTGATGATCGCGCAGCGGTTTGGCGATCACAGGCGCGAAAACAGGTCCGAAAGATAGGGCGCGAACTCTTCACAGATGGTGATCGAGCGCTCTTGCGGATCGTAAAACGCATTGGGTTCGCCACAGGGGCCGACCTTCACCAACAGCGGTTCCGGCAGGCCGAATTCCCGGTTCAGGGCCTCGATTTCGGCGCCCAGAATCTCATTGGCAACCGCCGCATCTTCGCCGCTGCCCTTTTCCAGCGTCATGGTGGCTTGCCCCGCCATTTCCGCCATCTCGTCAAAGACCGCGCCCCAGCTTTCTGCGGCCAGCTGGTATTCGTCGGGGCACGAGTCCGCGCGCTCATCAGGCAGGCCCAATTCATCGGCCAGACCCTCGCGCTCTTCGGGATTTGCGCCAAAGAACAGGCATACATGATTGTAATAACGCTGTTCATCCGGCCCGTGAACGTCCCACCAGGCAATGTCGTCCCGGCCCTCGGTATCGTTGATGAAGCCGAAAGCGCTGTCATAGGCCAGGCTTTGGGCGGTTTCCTCATCGAACGGGGCATCGATCAGCAAGACAGCCATCACATCGGCTGCGTCTTCTTCCTGGCCAAAGATCGGCAGCCCCATCAGGTCGATGACCGCATGCCCGAGCTCGTGATAAAAGACCGCCAGGATATTGGCCGACACGAATTCCGCCTGCTCGGGCGGTGTCTCGGCGCGCACCGGAGCGGCCAGCGACAGGCTGGTCGCGCCGGCAAGCACAAGGGTAGACACTCTGTTCATTGGTCGGCGGCTCCCGTGGGCAATCCCCGGGGCAAGGCATGCCCGAGCCAGGCCGCACGGTCAAGAAAGGATCATGCAAGAACTGCAGGCCGGGTGGTTTCCGGTCCGGCGGCCGAAAAATCCGGCCGAAGCAGCTGCCAACCTGCGCACAGGTGCCCGCGATCTTCACCTTGTCCGAAACTGACGGGTTTCATGCCTCCGGCGGGGATATTTCTCAAAAGAAGAAGGGAAGCTCTTTCTTCTTTTCTCAAATATCCTCCGGGGGTGAATGCGCCGCAGGCGCAGAGGGGGCAGAATGCCCCCTGGCCTGTGGGAAATCCTTGTGCGGGTGGCCTGTAAGCCGGATTCTGTCCGGGGTGTTGCCACCCCTGGATGACCATTCATCTGGACGCACCGTTACCGGCGCGCTCAAGCTGCCAACCCGGACCTGCTGGGGCTGAAGCGTCCCCGGGGCTTGCGCCCCGCGCGGTCCCTATTTGGCATTGCTCCCGGTGGGGCTTGCCGTGCCACCGCTGTTGCCAGCGGCGCGGTGCGCTCTTGCCGCACCTTTTCACCTTTGCCGCCCCGAAAGGCGGTAGTCTGTTTTCTGTGGCGCTTTCCCTCGGGTTTCCCCGGCCGGGCGTTACCCGGCACCGTCGCTTCATGGAGTCCGGACTTTCCTCGGGCGTTGCCACCCGCGGCCATCCAGCCACCCGCACCGTTTTCACTTAGGGATTGCCCGGTGCCCGGTCAAGCGGTCTGCCCGCTATTGGCCGGCCCGCACCAGCCTGAACGGTGTCGGATCCCAATAGCAGGCAAAACCGTCGCCGTCCGGGTCAAGCCCGTGCCGGTCCTTTTGCGGCCCGCCGGCCTTGAGAAAGGCCTCTTGTGCCAGATCGGACGAGGGATATTTGGCGCAGTTGCGCTCGAACCGGCTTTGAGCGAGCAGCCCGGAGCGGCGGTAGATCGACTGCCCGACCTGGTTGGATGTCGACAGGGCATATTCGACGATCGAGGCAAAAGAGCCGGCCGGACGGTTTGGCAAGGCTGTCGGCTGGATCACCTGATAGGCCTGGCGCTGCGCCTCAAGGCGGGCACGGTCGCTTTCGATCGACTCGCGTGAGGCGACTGCCCCGAAGTCCTGCTCATCGGAAATGCCGGGGTTGTTCAGGTTGACCGGGCGCGGGATGGTCTGGCCAGGGGGCCTTTGGGCAGCCGTCGTGCCGGCGGTCGTCGTCTGGGCGGGGCTGGCTGTCGGAACACTTGCGCCCGGCGCCAGCGTTTCATCGGAAATCGCCGTGCGGTCGATGATCGGCCCCGACTGGATCGCGCCCGCATTGGCTTGCGGCTGATAGTTCGAATAGTCGTTGAACCCGACACCGCTGGCCGAGTCCGGAACCTCGGGGGCACAGGCGGCCAGACTCAGGGCCACGACGGCCAGTTGTGATACACGCATTGCTGTTCCCCTTGCCCGAGTGCCGGTCGTTTTTACCACCATTTCGCGGCCTTGGAAACAAAGCCCGCCGCCTGCTCCATCACATGGGCGGCATTCAGCAGGTCGCCTTCTTCCCAGGGCCGGCCAATCAGCTGCAGCCCCAGCGGCAGCCCCTGCTTGTCGAGCCCGGCCGGCACCGAAAT
>JALSJL010000141.1 GCA_026989405.1 Marinosulfonomonas sp.
CCTTCTGCAGCCTCAAGGATTTCCGACGCATTGCCACCCGCTATGACAAACTGGCTCGAAACTTCCTGTCAGCTGTCGCGCTGGCTGCTACAATCCTATGGTGGACTTGATTGAGTCTCGACCCTAGTCGTCGCCCCGCACCTTCCCACGCATCGCCTTCACCGCGCCGCGCCGGGTTTTCGCGTCCATCCTCCGGCGTTTGCTGCCCAGGGTCGGCTTGGTCGGCACCCGCCGCTTTGGGCGCTCCAGCGACCGGCGGATCATCTCGGCCAGCCGCTCGCGGGCAATCTCGCGGTTGCGTGCCTGCGACCGCGTTTCGTCGCACTGGATCACCAGCGCCCCGTCCTTTGTCCACTTGCGCCCGGCAAGCCCGCGCAACCGGTTTTTCGCATGCGCCGGCAGGTTCGGCGAACGCGCCGCCTCGAAACGCAGTTCCACCGCCGTGGACACCTTGTTCACGTTCTGCCCGCCGGGGCCGGACGCCCGCGTGAAGCTTTCCGAAAGCTCCCAGTCGGCAATTTCGATATCATCGTTTATCTTCAGCATGGGTCTTGCAGGTCACATCAAAAAGGGTCGCCGGATGTCGGCGACCCTTCGAGTTCTCAGGAGACGGGCCAGTTAGAGCACAGGCCCAATCAAAAAGCGTTTCAGCCTTCGGGTTGCCTCAGGCTTCGGTCCTTTCGACTGTTCCGACACCTCTCTCCAATATCACTCTCGACACTGGACCACCTCCTTTCGATTGATTTCCGATAGGTCCACGTTGCCACAGATTTTGTGTTTGTCAAAGAATTTTACGCAACCCGTGGCACAAGTCTGCTCACGATGATGCGAAACGGCACAAGCGCGATCATCGCAAGCGACAGTTTCACGCCCCAGTCGGCAATGGCCAGCGAGACCCAAAGCGGTGCCTTCGGCCCGACGCCGAGCAGCGGCAGAAACTCGCCCGCCCAGGCCACGTCATTGCCCGGCTCGATGAACGCAAGCGACGCCGAAAACGCGATCGTGAAAAACAGCGCCGTATCGACGGAAGAGCCGACAAGCGTGCTGGCCAGCGGCGCGCGCCACCAGCGCCCTTCGCGCAACCGGTCGAAAACCGCAACATCGAGCATCTGCGCGCTCAGGAAGGCCACGCCCGATCCCAGCGCGATGCGCCAGGTCACGAGCGGGCCGAACTCGCCCTGAATCTGCGTGCCGACGAAAGAGCTCAGAACACCCACGACGAACCCGGCAAGAACAACTTTTCGCGCCATGGCCGGTCCGTAGACCCTGTTCATGACATCGGTCACCAGGAAGGCGAGCGGATAGGTGAACGCGCCCCATGTCAGCCAATTGCCGAAAAGGAACTGCACAAGGATGTTCGAGGCCACGACGATGGCGGCCATGGCAAGGATGCCGGGGATCAGTCTTTTCATGTCGGTTTTCTGTTTTGACAAGGTCGCGGAGACTTGGCCCCCGAGTGTCGGAGACGGCGCGTCCTAGCCCGAACGCGCGCGCGTTTCAAGTCATTCCTTCAGCCGATACTCGACAAATTCGGTGCGCTGGAAGGCGCGAAAATTGTCGTCCGAGATCATCGTCAGCCGTATGTCACCGGCTTCATCACGCCAGACGGCGATGCCTTCCAGGTTGTCGTGCTGCCCGGTCAACGTTTCCAGCAAGGTCTCTTCGTCGCTCAGACCGTCCGGGGTGACTGTAAATCGGCGCACCCTGCTTTGAAAACCGAACACGCCGTTGAAATGCCGCTCCAGCAGATACAGCTTGCCGTCGGGGCCGAAATCCGCGCCGGTCGGCAGGAAAGGCGGGCGCCGCACAAGACCGTAGGGCTGTTCCCAGTGCCCGCCGCGAAACCGGTAGACCGGGAAAGGTCGGGTCAGAACGCCCGAGCGTTCCGGCAGGGTCAGCAAAACGCCGTCGTCGTCTATCGCCAGCGGTTCCAGCGAGGAATTGTTCTGCAGGTCGGAAAACACCTTGCGATCGCCGGCGGGTCCACGAAAGGTGCCGGCCGCATCGTATTTCCAGACCCGGTGGAGGATTTCGAAGGATACGAAAAGCGTGCCATCGGGCGCCAGGGCCAGCCCCTCGGCGTCCTTCCACGCGCCGCCTATGGGAATGTCCTGATAGTCCAGCAGGGGCACCGGGACGAAAGGCGTGACCTGCGAAATCCTTCCGGCGGCGTCACGCTCAAGCCGGCCAACCGCCAGCACGCCCTTGTCGGTGACCGCCCAGAACTGCGCGCCGTCGGCGCTGACTTCCAGCCCGGAAAATCCGCCAAAGGCAGGGTCGTCCGAACGCCAGCGATAGCTGCCGACATATTCGGCCGGCCCGTGCTCATCGGCAAGGGTGACAAAGCCGACGCTCAGCAGCGCGACGGTGACTAGCGCGATTGCAATACGGCTTGGCATTGGTCTGGCAGGTCGGCGAGCACAAGCTCGGGGCGGGGTTTGCGGGGCGTCGGGTCAGGCGGCGGCGGGTTCAGGATGTCCTTCACCCAGTCGCGCGCATCGGCGCAGCCGTCACCGGGCGGAGGAGGCGCCTGGTTCACGCAGCCCGTGGCCCCGTTCGGGCATTTCAGCCGGACGTGGAAATGATAGTGATGGCCCCACCACGGACGCACCTTGCGCAGCCAGCGCCGGTCGCCACGGGCGTTTTCGCACATCCAGACCTTGGCGCCCGGAAAGACGAATATGCGTGCAACTGCCTTGTCACTGGCCGCCGCCCTGATCAGTTTCATGTGCTGGCGCGTCCAGTTGCCGTTCACATGGGCCCCGCGCGCGCGCCGGGTCGAGATCGACGACAGGTTTTCGCGTTCCGCCCGGCTGAGGTTCAGCCGCTTGGGCGGCAGCATCCAGATATCGGCGTCCAGCCCGCTCTGGTGGCTGGCGTGACCTGTCAGCATCGGGCCGCCGCGTGGCTGCGACATGTCGCCGACGTAAATCCCTTTCCAGCCCCGCAGGCGCGCCGCCTTTTTCGACAGCCGTTCGATAAAGGCAATCAGCTCGGGATGGCCCCAGTTCCGGTTGCGCGAAAGCCGCATGGCTTGCCAGGTCGGCCCGGTTTCCGGCAGTTGCACGGCACCCGCCACGCAGCCCCGGGCATAGCCGCCAAACACGGCGGCCCGCTGCGTCGATGGCGCGGCGGCGGTGCCAAACAACTGTTTGGCCGGCGTTTCGGCCAGCAAAGGCCCGGCCTGCGCCAGCAAGCCGATCAGGAACGCGGCAAGTCTCACGTTTCGACATCTCCTTCGGGATCTACCCAAACGAGAATGAGTAAAGACAGGATGAACAGCCCGATCAGCGGCGAGACACCCAGGCGCGGACTGTTGGTCATGTAGGTGACCAGGCCGATCAGCGCCGGTGCCAGGAAGGCCGTGGCCTTGCCCGACAGCGCATAAAGGCCGAAGGCTTCTGTCGGCCGGTCGGGGTTGGCGTGGCGCACCATCATCGAGCGCGACGCCGACTGCAGGGCGCCGCCCGCCGCGCCGATCGTGGCGCCCAGGATGTAGAACACGATATCGGGCAACGGCGAGCCGGGCGCCAGCGGCACCCCGAAGAAGCTTTCGCGCGACATGCCGACGATCACGGCGGTGACCACGGTCAACGCGAAGATGTTGAAACGGATGACCGGCTTGGGGCCAAAGCGCTTGTCGGCGCGCCCGCCGATCCAGGTGAACACTGCGGCGCTGATCGCCCCGATGATGCCGAAGATGCCGATATTGGTGATCGACCAGTTCAGCACCAGCGTCGCGTAAACGCCGCCAAAGGCATAAAGCGCGTTCAGCG
>JALSJL010000142.1 GCA_026989405.1 Marinosulfonomonas sp.
GTGTCGCGGGGTGGAGCAGCCCGGTAGCTCGTCAGGCTCATAACCTGAAGGTCGTAGGTTCAAATCCTACCCCCGCAACCAACAAAATACCCCATACATATCAAATACTTACGGCGAAAATCGCCGTATTTTTGCACGAGAACATTCCCTGCATTCGACCGCAACAAACCGCAAACAAAGGTGGAACAGGTGGTTCGATTTGCACAGAGCCGTTGGCGCTACGTTGGCGGTAAATGCCCAGCTGATTCCGCCGAGTTTCGTAAGCGATGGGAACACCTCGTCCCGTTTCAGCTTGACGCGACTTGGAACGCCCAGGGCATGAGGTCTTCGATCTGTTTGGCCGGGGGTATTTGAAGTGATTACGTTTCTGGAACATGCTTCCGATTTAACTTCTCTTGGAAACGGCAAAAATGGATCGAAAGTTTCAAAACAAGCATGTAAAATCCGGTGTTGCTGAGCGTGAACAGCTTTTGCCTATCTGAGTTGTCGGAATGTGCTGCCACAGGCATCGAATGTATTTCGTCGAAGCGAACCACATAGTCTTCAGAGAGAAAGTTCCCGGCTGGAATGTAGAAGACGTTGGTCGTCTTCTGAGATTTAATGGCCTTAATTTTAGCCTCAATTCTTTCCTGGGAAATGCCCGATTTTCGAAGGAGATCGACATAGGCGGCGAGCTTGACGAGCGGCGCGAACGTCACCCGTGCGGGAAGATCGCGTGGGTTACTCGGGTCAATGTCGCAGGAATTTGAAAGGATGAGGCCCCTCACCGAACGTGCTTCTCCGGAGTTGAAAGAAAAAAGCATGAACCCACGCCACCCGTCGCCTTGCAGCATGGCCTCGCCGAACGAATCGTGATGAGTACTCAGGAGGTACTCGGCAGTGCCACCTTGCGATATCACTTTCAGTTCATCGACAAGAACACGACGGTCCTCTGCGGTGAGGTAGTACGGAATCTGTTGTTTGAGCGTGTCGGTGTCGAATGTCATTCGCCGATTTAAGACTCGTAAAGTGTATCCACGTTGTCATCCCAGACCGATTCGAACTCGGCGCCAAGAGGTTCTTGGCCCCTTGAAAGGATGGCAAATACGGATGCGATCTCCTTAGCAAATTTCTCGTCAGTTACTTCTCTGGCGGACGGATCGAAAAGGCTGATTGTAGGTACCGCTTCGTTCACGAAAAAGGCCTGCTTATTCTCTGGCCATGTGGCTGCCCCGGATGCAATCGCGGCACTTAGTCCAACTATGGCCGCAGTCGCAGGAACGGTGTTCGGGAAAGTAATTTCATCCATCATAGACAGGGCCCATTTCTTCAATCGTCTCTGGTTTCAAGCAGGAGAAAAACATCTCCTTGTTGGACTTCCTTAGTTTTTCAAGTTGCGGCTCTAGGCCTTCGGCAAACTCCTGGTAAGGACGGGGTTCGATGTTTCTGATAGAGTCCACGTCGACTATGACTCCGTTCCGCGTCTCGCCGCTCGTCAACCTCGCACTGGCTCCCGTGATCACTGTCAGAATGTGCAACGCGTCACCTTCGCGCTGATGCACTTGAAGGTTGAGGTGATTATCGAATACATCAAGTTGCCCTATCCGAATGGCCAACTCCACTTTCGCGATCTGATCTGAGTAGGTCTCCGCTGGGATCAGATTGACATACTTCACCGAGAAGCGCTCGACATTGCTTTCGATACCCGCCTTCGCTATAAGTGCAATCACTTCCAGGATTTTTTTCTTGAACGCGGGCCACTTAGGATACGGCAGTTTGCAGCCTACAACGACGTTCCGGTCCCCGACAGACACCGTGAATTGCTCAAGTTCGAGCCGCAGGACCGGCGCAAAGACTAGGTTATGATCGTTTGCTCGTAGCGGTTGCGGAATATCGGCGGCTGGCTGACGGTGGACCTGCGGCTTCGGTTCAAAAAAACCGAACAGCATGCCTGGAAGAATGTCCGCCAGCTGAGGCGAACCGCCGAACCTGACCTCGAAGATCGCATCGACGATTGGTTCTTGTTTCAAGACCTTCGGCAACTTCAACACTGGCAAACCTCTCCCCTTCATTCAGAATCTAGAGTCCCGGGGAAATCCGCGCAAGTAGGGGCGGTCCGTTTTCTACAGAATCTAATCTATCCGAAACTGGTAAGGGTGTATTAAATGACCGTTCGGGGGGGCTCGGAGCCTACTTTCTTCGGTCAAAGCTCTGGGTGTGAAACCACTTAGTCGCTCCAGTTCGGCAACCCCTCCCGCCTGTTTTGCCGGGACGCCTCCCCCCTTCGAAATCATAGGTTGATTCGACGCCAAGCTTACGCCTCATGTGTCGTCGAGGAGACCTTTGATGCCTGTGCACCTGACCGAATCCAGCCTGAAGAAGCTCGAGCCCAGGGCCCGCAGGTATCGCGTGGGCGATGACAAGGTCACCGGCTTCGGGGTGCGGGTCTATCCCAACGGGACAAGAGTTTTCCGGTTCGAATGCCAGCTGGGCCGTCGGCAGATCTCGGTGCGGATCGGTGAATGGCCGGCCTGGAGCGTGACCGCGGCGCGCGAGAGGGCCAAGGAGCTGCGGCGGATGGTCGACATGGGCCAGGACCCGACCGAGGAGCGTAACCGCAAGACCGGCGCCACGGTCACTGAGCTGATCGAGCGGTACGGCGAAGAACACCTGCCGCATCTCGCCCCGCGCAGTGCGGCGGACCAGAAATCCATGCTGCAGCGCTATGTCGTGCCCCATTGGGGAAGGCGCCTCGTCAAGGAAATCGAGCCGCGCGACGTGAACCAGCTGCTGACCATGATTGCCGAGGGCACCATCGACCCGAAGAAGAAGGACCGGCCCAAGCCCGTGCGCGCCAACCGCACCGGCGAGGTGCTGCGCAAGATGTTCAACCTCGCCGTCGAGTGGGGCATGCGCAAGGACAACCCGGCATCGTCGTTCCGCCGCCGGCTGGAGCAGGAACGCGAACGGTTCCTGACGCAGAAGGAACTGGCCCGGCTGGCCGCCGCACTCGATGCCGACCCGGATGACCGCACGGTGGGCATCATCCGCATGTGCATGTTGACCGGGGCGCGGCTGGGCGAGGTGCGCTGCTCACGCTTCGAGCATTTCAACCTTGAACAGATGACCTGGACGAAACCGGCCTCGATGACCAAGCAGCGCAAGATCCACCGGCTGCCGATCTCCGAGGAGGTCGCCGCCATCGTGCGCCACCGCCGGCTGGTGGTGCCGAAAGGCTGCCCATGGCTGTTTCCAGGGGATGTTGAGGGCCAGCCCGTGCAGGAAATCCGCCGCGGCTGGCACCGCATCCGCGCGTCCGCCGGGCTGGATGACGTCCGCATCCACGACCTGCGCCACACCTTTGCCTCGCTTCTGGTCAGCCGGGGTGCGTCGCTTGAAATGGTGGCAAAGCTGCTCGGTCACGCGCAGGTGCAAACCACCCAGCGTTATGCCCATTTGGCCGATGCCCCCTTGCGTGGTGGCGTCGATGCCGTCGCCGAGATGTTGCGCCCGCGGCCGAAGGTGGTGGCGACCCGTCAGCCCTGACCCTGAAGTTCGCGCCACAGCGGCGTCAGGCGCCGCCGCGCGGTGCTCTCGTCCGGCACGTCCCCCTGATCGGCAAACCAGTCCAGCGCCCAGCGCACCAGTTCCGACATGCTGTTGGGCGCGCCATCCCGCGTTGCTCGCGCAATCAGGCCATAGGCCATTTTCTCCCAGTCGTACCGCAAGGCGCCGCCCGCGCGCACCATGACCAGCCCTTCTTCGGTCTCGAAACGTTCCGCGTCCGC
>JALSJL010000143.1 GCA_026989405.1 Marinosulfonomonas sp.
GAGACGAAGCTTGCGGAGCTGCGCCGCGATTAATCCCGGGTTGCGATCGGGGTGTCCGGCCGGATCGGTCGGACACCCCTGCGTGGGTCAGCGCCGGACCTCGGAGGCAGCCGAGGGATAACCGAACTCGCCCGCAAACCCGTCCGCCACGCCGGGCATGGTTCGCACCCGATCGCGATGCGCCGCAAGCTGCGGCCAGCGTGTGCTCAGGCGGTTCTCAACCTTACCTTCCCAGTGGATCGTCGCGGCAAGGTAGAGATCGGCCAGCGACATCCGCGCGCCAGCAACGAAATCGTGCTGCGCCAGCCGCTCGGCGATCTGCGCATAGGTATCGAACAGATCCGCCTCGGCAAGGGTCTGCGCCGCGTCCCTGTCGCCGGCGCCGCAGAAACGTTCCGGGTAGAACAGGCGCACCCAGATCGGATGCAGCGTGGCATAGACGTAGAACAGCCAGCGCAGCGCCTCGCCGCCCTCGGGGCTGGCCAGGTCGGGCATCAGCCCGGCCTCCGGGTGGCGCGCCGAAAGCCACAGATTGATCGCCCCACCCTCGGTCAGCGTCAGCCCATCCGCGACCAGCGCCGGCACCTTGCCCAGCGGGTTGACGGCAAGGAATTCGGCGCTCTTGGCGGCGAGATCCACCGGGATCACCTTGTGCGGCGTGCCGGTTGCGGCCAGTGCGGCCTTGACCGCCACCGAGCAGCTCGAACCTAGGTGATAGAAATCGAGGGGCCGGGTCGTCGTCATGTCGTTCATGCGGGCACCTCGTAGGCCAGAAGGGTCATGTCGCAGGCGGCGTCGCGCAGCGGTGCAAGCGCCTGATAGGCGTCGGATTCGAACCACGCCCGGAGCCCGGCCAGGTCGGGAAAGCGCACGACCCCGGTTGCATGGGCCGTGCCTTCGCCCAGAAGGGCTGCTGCAAAGCCGCCGCGCAGCAGGGGTTCGGCCCCGTGGGTCTTGAGGGTTTCGGCGGCGCGCGCGGCGTATTGCTCCATCTTGACGGGGTCTTTCACCACCGCCTGCGAGATAAAGAATGCTGGCATAATGTGTCCTTTCTTGACAGCAACGGTTTTTTAGACATGTATGGACAAAACATGCTACAGAAGTTTTGTCCATACATGAACAAAAATATTTTGTGTGCAGGATGAAGAGGAAAGCGAGACCCCATGGGACGCCCGGCCAAGTTCGACCGAGAGAGTGCCGTCGAGACGGTAATGCAGGAAATCTGGCGCGAGGGGTTCGAACGCGCATCGGTCAAGGCCCTTTCAGAGCGGCTCGGGATCACGCGGTCGAGCTTCTACAATGCCTTCGGGTCGCGCGAAGCGCTGTTCGAGAAGGTGCTCGAACGCTATTTCGACCAGAGTCCCGACCGCCCGCTGCGCGAGGCCGGGCCGCAGACCCCGATCCGGCCGTTGCTGACCTCGGTCTTTCGCGAGATTTGCCGCGCCCGTGCCGGAGATGACCAGGCGCGCGGCTGCCTGGTGGTCAATGGCGTGGCCGACCGCTGCCGGGGAGACATGGTCGTTGACCACCTGGCCTCGCTTCTGGCCGAGGCGCTGCTGGGCTCGCTTGCTCGTATCCGCCAGTTGCTGGACTGGGCGCAGGCGCGCGGCGAGATCGCCCCCGGGGCCGACACTGAGGCGCTTGCCCTGGCGGTCCAGAACCTGCTTGCTGGCCTGTCGGTGGTGTCCAAGGTGGAACGCAACGAGGCCCGGCTGTGGGCCGGAACGGCGCTGACGCTGAAGGGGCTGGGCCTCTACGGCGAAAACGGCGGAGAGGGTCATGCGCAGTCTTGAGGAAATCCACGCCGAAGCGACGGAACGCAAGGGTGGCGAGGCGGCGCTGGAAGCCTTGCTCAGCCGCCCACGCCCCACGACCGAACTTGCGGCCGAACCCGACCACCGTTGGCTTGCGGCCTTTGCCCGAGCGATCTTTCAGGCTGGGTTCAGCCGCAAGGTGATCGCGGCGAAGTGGACGGGCATTGAAACCGCCTTTGCCGGGTTCGACCCCCGGAGCCTGGCCATGTGGGCAGGAACCGAGGAAATGGACCGGCTGCTTGCAGATCCCCGGGTCATCCGGAACGGTCAGAAGATCACTGCGATTCTCGACAACGCAGTGTTCCTGGCCGAACTGGCCGATCAGCATGGCCGTGCCGGCCCGTATCTGGCCGCCTGGCCGTCGGCGGAATTTGCCGGATTGCTGGCGTTCTTGAAAAACCGCGGTGCGCGGTTGGGCGGCAATACCGGCCAGCGGGCGCTGCGGGCGATGGGGCGCGACGGCTGGGTACTGACCCCGGATGTAACGGCCCGCCTGATCGCTGAGGGTGTGATCGAGCGGCCGGCAAACTCGGCCCGCGCCATGGCACAGGTGCAGGCGGCCTTCAACGCATGGGCAGCACAGTCGGGACGTTCGCTGACCGAGATCAGCCAGATTCTGGCATTCAGCGTCGGAAGCTGAGCAGCCATCCTCCCACTTCCGCGGATCGCCTTGCGGGATCCCGATATCGAAGACTATCGGATCGGATTTGATCAAGGCGTCTCGAAGAATTGTGCTCTCTCGGATCGGGGAAATGACCGGCCTAAAGATGCACTGAAACAGGTGAGGCGGCACGTCACCATGCGCATCTTGGCCGAAGGCGCGGGTTTAGCCGGAGCCGACCTGTGCCGGCCGGTTGATGAGGATCGCACCGGCAAAGATCAATGCCAGCCCGGCAAGGGCGGCGGCTCCGGACCGCAATCAAAGCGACATCGTGCGCGGCCGGACCGGAGGCGCTGCGTGCAAGAACGACCACGCCCGACGACACACCATGATGCCGCGCCGTTGCTGCAGCTCCCGCGAGATCCGTTCCCGCTCGGGCGCAGGATTCACGATGGGCTGGTCGACAGCCGTATGCGCCCCATGTTCCGACCGACATCATGTTTCTCAGGATCGGCCTGCATCGGCTGGGATCCATCAGTGCCTGCCTGCTTTCGAAATTCCGGGAACGGGTGGAAACCGTCCCGCGAATATCTGTTTTGCCGACCTCTTGCGAGGCGATTCGCTCTCTTGCCGCAGCCGCGCGGCTCAGGCTATCCGCGTCCCCTTCATCCACACGCCGGCAAGCGATGCCACCTCCCCATGCAGCCGAAAACGAATCAGGTCGGCGCGCATGCCCGTCTCGAGCGCACCGCGATCCTTCAACCCGACCGCCTGTGCCGGTGCACGTGTCACCGTAGCCAGTCCGCGCGCCATGTCACCCCAGATCCGGCCCAGCCGTACCGCCGCGTTGAGCAGTGCCGCGGGCACGTAGTCGGACGACATGATATCGAGCAGGTCGAGGCGGGCCAGTTCGAAGGCCGCAACATTGCCCGAATGCGACCCGCCGCGCACCAGGTTGGGTGCGCCCATCATTACCGCGATCCCGTGGGTGCGGCAGGCGCGGGCGGCTTCGACCGTGGTCGGGAACTCGGCCAGCCGGATGCCGTAGCCGGCCGACACCGCCACCTGCGCCTCGGTGGTGTCGTCATGGCTGGCCAGAACGGCGCCAAGGCGGCGCGCATGCGCCACCGCGCCGCGCTCGTGCATGTGGCCCACCCGATCGCGCAACGCCCGGAGCTGGGCCACGTGCCGGAGGAACTCGTCGTCACTCATCGCGTGCTTGCCCTTCATGTAGGCTTCCAGCTTGCCAAGGTCGCGGAATTGCCGCTGCCCCGGCGTGTGGTCCATCAGGCTGACCAGCCCGACGCGATCGTCCGGGCCGAATTCGTCCAG
>JALSJL010000144.1 GCA_026989405.1 Marinosulfonomonas sp.
CGGCGCACCGCCCTTACGCGGCGGTGTTCGCCAAACCGTGGTATGGCACCGCTGCCGTCTGGCGCAGCGCCAGCAACTCCGGCTTTGCTTTGCTCGAGACCATCGGCCAGCCGGCGCATATGGGCACACTCGCTGCCGACCTCCCCTCCGGACCGCTGTGGCGCTTTGACATGGGCAGCGCGCTGCTGGTCGATCTCACCTCCGGCGCGCTGGTCAGCGTCACCGACACCGAACTTCTGAACGGCGCCAATGCGCTGGCCGTGGAAAGTGCGCCAGGTGCCTGGGAGATCATCCAGTTTGGGAACGCGGAACTCGTGGCAACCGGGCGTTACCGCCTGACCCGCCTGCTGCGCGGACAGCGTGGCACAGAAGATGAGATGGGCAACCCGGCACCGGCCGGTGCGCAGGTGGTGGTCCTGGACAGTGCAGTGCAATCCTTGCCGATCAGTGAGGCTGATCTTGGGCTCCCCTGGAACTGGCGCATCGGGCCGGGCAATGCGGCGCCTTCTGACACCATCATGCAGGCGCTCACCTTCACGCCCTCGGGGCGCGGGTTGATGCCGTTCGCTCCGGCACAGGCGCGCATGCGCAGGCTCGCGAACGGAGATCTCGCGATCCGCTGGATCCGCCGCGACCGGGCGCTGTCCGCCGACAGCTGGGTGCTGGCCGATGCGCCAATGTCGGAAGCCTCGGAAAGTTATGATCTGGAGATCTTGAGCGGCGGGTCGGTGGTGCGCACCGTCACCGGCCTGACCAGCCCGGCTTTCACCTACATCGCCGCCGACCAGACCGCCGATTTCGGCGGGCCCGTTACCAGTGTGGATCTGCGCATCTTCCAGATCGGTGCGCTCGGCCGCGGGGTGCCGCTGACGCAATCCCTCTCCATCAAGGAAACCGCCCCATGACAACGCCCAACCTCGCCCTGCCATATCTCGCCGCCGCGCAGGCGCAGAAGCACATTACCGTGAATGAGGCCCTCGATGCGCTCGACGGGTTGGTCCAGCTCTCGGTGATTTCGGCCGGGCTCACGGCCCCGCCCGTGAGCCCAACCGAAGGCGATCGCTACATTGTTGCAGCCGGTGCCACCGGTGCCTGGGCCGGATGGGATGCCAGCGTGGCACAGTTTTCCGGCGGAGCCTGGCTGAGGCTGGTCCCGCAGACCGGGTGGCGGGTCTGGAACGCGGCAAGCGGCACGCTTCTTGTCTGGACCGGCAGCGCCTGGACCGGGCTGGACGTTGCCATGAGCCTTCTGACCCGCGCGCCTTCCGTTCGGGTTGCGCAAGCGCCAGCTGGTTCGGCAACGGATATGGTTGTGGCCGAAGAACTGCTCACGGGTCTGTCCGGAGCGTCCGCCTCCTCAACCATCACCATTCCGGACCGCGCCGTCGTGCTGGGCATCTCGACCCGCACGGTCACCGCAATCACCGGCGCCACCTCATATGACTGCGGCATTTCTGGCGAACCCGCGAAGTTTGGCGGCAGCCTCGGCATTGCCGCTGGCAGCACCAATGTCGGTGTCATTGGTCCGCAGGCATTTTACGCCGCCACGCCGATTGCCCTGACAGCGCAGGGCGGGAATTTCACCGGCGGTGCGGTGCGGATTGCCATCCATTATCTGTTGCCCGTCGCCCCGCAATCCTGATCCACTCTGAAAGGAAAACCCCATGATCCCGCCACTCAACGACGCGGGCTTCGTCCGCATGCCCGAGGATGAATTCGAAGCCATGCTGGCCCGCGCCGCCGAACAGGGCGCACGCCGCGCGCTGGCCGATGTTGGCCTAGATGGCCCCGAAGCCGCCATCGACATCCATGATCTACGCACGCTGCTGGAAAGTCTGCGCATGGCGCGGCGCACCGCTTGGCAGACCGTGGTGCGCTTGATCACCACCGGCCTGCTGCTTGCCCTGATCGCGGGCATTGCCGTGAAGCTGAAGCTGTTCGGCTGACACCACCTCAACCATCCTGATCATAAGCCACCCTGACTACCCACCCGCCAACAGGCGGGTTTTTCATTTCTGGAGGAAATCATGACCACCCACTACTACGCCGACTGGCGCGATGTGCCGGAAAAGCTCTGGCGCTGGCCCAACTTCAGCGCGCAAGAAATCGCCTGTCGCGGTGACGGGACGATCCGCATCAACGAGCCAGCACTCGACAAGCTGCAGGCCCTGCGCGACCGCCTCGGCGTGCCGCTGATCGTCCATTCCGCCTATCGCAGCCCCGCCTATAATCGGCAGGTCGGCGGGGCTAAACACTCCATGCACCTGCAGGGCGCGGCGTTCGATATCTCCATGGCCAACCATGATCCGGAAAGTTTCGAAGCGGCGTCGCGCGCCGCGGGCCTCACCGGCTTCGGATTCTATCCCCGCCAGAACTTCATGCACATCGACATCGGCCGCGCCCGCCAATGGGGCGATCCGTTTCCGCCGCGCAGCTCGAGGTTTGCCGATAAGCCGCCACGCCTACGCGAAACCCTGACAGAATCCCGCACCATGAAAGGCGGCGGGGTAGCCGGTGTCGCCACCATCGGCGCGGCGGGCGTAGAGGTGGTGCAGCAGGCCGTCACCGACACCCAATTCGCCCTGCAGCCGCTGATCCCGTATCTGGATCTTTGCGCTGGGTGTTCATCGTGGTGGCGCTGATCGCATGGATATCTGGCAGCCGGTTTGCGCTGGCTGTCGGAAAATGGGCCGCCATCGCCCTCACAATATCGCTGTTCTTCCTGTCCCTGCGCCGCTCTTGTGAGCGCGCCGGGCGGCTGGCGGAACGGCTCGAGAACACGGAAAAGGCAAATGAAATTCAGCGCCGAATGCTCGAAGCCGAGACTCGCCGCCCTCGTAATTGTGACAAGCTTGCTGAGCGCCTGCGCGACGGTGAGTTCTGAGCGGTTCGATTAGAACTGTCCCGTTCCTGTACCCCACTCCGGTTGTTCCACGATCCACCTTGGCACAAGAATAGCACCGGGGGAGTGGATACATCATCAAAACCATTCATGGCGCTCAGAGATCCGATATCTGGTGATCGATCCCGTCGCCCCATGTATCGGCCATCGTGAAGCCCGTCGGGAACGGATCCGTCGGATCGACGCATAATTGGTGGATGCCGTAGATCCAGGCCCGCCCGGTGATGCGTGTGGAAATGCCTGCCCGAGCCCCGATATCGGTCTTGCCGCTCACGCAGGCATGAAACCGGCTGCCGATCGTCGAGCGCATGGTAACGGTCTCGCCCATCGATATTTCACCGCGCGCGCTCATCACCGCCAGCCGGGCGGCGGTGCCGGTTCCGCACGGCGATCTGTCGATGCGCCCCGGCGGCATGATCGTCGCGTTGCGGTAGATCCTGTTGCGGGCATCCTCGACATCGGTGAACATGCAGAATTCGATACTGTCGAACTGCGAAATCACGGGGTGTCGAACCGACAATTGTTCCTTTGCGGCCCGATTGATGCGATTTCCAAGTTCGACAAGTGTTCTGGCATTGGCCGGAACGATCCCGAGATCGAATTGCCGGGCATCGACAAGAACATAATAGACGCCACCAAAGGCCACATCCAATCTGACAGGGCCGATTTCAGGAACCTCCACAGTGCAGTCGAGCGCCTCGGCGAAGCTGGGCAAAAAGTCGAGCGTGACCGACCGGACCCGCCCGGCGGCGCATTCCGCAGTTGCCGTTATCAATCCCGCGGCGGTGTCCAGATGCACGAGCGTTTCGGGCTCGCGCATTTCCAGCATGCCGGTTT
>JALSJL010000145.1 GCA_026989405.1 Marinosulfonomonas sp.
GTCACCGACCTTCAGCGAACGCTTGCCGCCGATCATGATCGAAACGCCCTTGTCGTCGCCGGGCGACAGCGCCTTGGTCATCACGTTGATGCAGTGCATGCAGCGTACGCAGCTGGCGTTGTCGATTTCCATGGTGTTGTCGTCATGCAGCGAAATCGCACGCGTCGGGCACATGGAAACCACCGTGTCGATGGTGTATTTGCGGCCGACCTTGGCCACATGTTCCTTGACCTTCTCCTGGTCGATCTTGATGTCGTCGCGCCAGGTGCCGATCACCGCGAAATCGGCGCGGTGGATGGCGTTCACGCAGTCGTTGCCGCAGCCCGAGAACTTGAACTTGAACTTGTAGGGCAGCGAGGGGCGGTGCATCTCGTCAAGGAAAGAGTTGATGATCTGACGGTGCGCACGCGCCTCGTCAAAGCACGACTGCTCGCAGCGCGCCTGACCGACGCAGCTCATGGCGGTGCGCAGCGCCGGGCCGGCGCCACCAAGGTCGAAGCCCAGTTCATTCAGTTCGTCAAAGGCGTGCTGGGTGGCTTCCGAGGAACAGCCCTGGAACATGATGTCGCCGGACTGGCCGTGAAAGGCGATCAGGCCCGAGCCGTGACGCTCCCAGATGTCGCACAGCTTGCGCAGAACATCGGTGGTATAGTGAAAACCCGGCGGCGGCATGACACGCAGGGTGTGAAATTCTTTGGACTCGGGGAACTGGTCAGCCACTTCGGAAAAGCGCGGGATGATGCCGCCGCCGTAACCGAAAACTGAAACCGTGCCACCTTTCCAGAAACCCAGTTTCTTTTCGTAGGAATGCTCCAGCTGGCCAAGAAGGTCGTTCATCATCGGGGCGTAGCGCTTGTCTTTCGAGTCACGCAGACGCTTCAGGCCGGTAACAAAACTCGGCCAGGGGCCATCCTCCAGCTCATCAAGCATTGGTGTTGGGTGCTGCTGCGCCTTCTTCGACTTGGCATCCGCTGTATCACCATCTTTCATACTGGTCTCTCCCTTAGCATCTGTTTCGCGCGCGCCCCGAAGGGCCTTTCGTGGACCGGGTGCCGAGCCTTGGTCGGAGTGCATCCGTCAAAGCCTCCCTGACGTATGCGCACCTTGTTGCAAGTTGCACCTTACCACATGGTGCCTTTTTTATATTACAATAATTGAATGTAAAGTAAAACGTGTGTAAATATAGCATTTGCGCGGCATTCGCGCGAACCGAAATGGCAAGGCAACCTTGCCGAAAGGCGCGATTTGGGGCGGAAATGTCTGTAACTAAACTGAAAACCGGATTTCCGACAAAAAGCCACTGGAATTTGCAGGATAATTCATCCTATCAGGCGTGGCGGGCAGAAAAACTGAAGGGCGCAGCCCGTTCGGCCGAATCCCGCGCGCCTGTAGAGATTCGTGATCTCGCAAACCCGAGCGAATCCGAGATCGCAGAACTTGTCCGATCCTGTCGCACAAGCAACGGCGTGCTGTATCAGGCAAGCGCTCCTGCTGACGACGACGAGGTCGTGCGTGACCAGCTGTTCGGCTTTTCCTCGGCCATCGGGCTGCGCATCGCCGAGCAGCACCGCTCTGCCGGGCGTCACGGGATCGTTGCCCTGAAGGTTTCGCGAGCCGAACACCAGCGCGGGTTCATTCCTTATTCGCGCAAACCGATGAACTGGCACACGGATGGCTACTATAATGGCCCGGACCAGAAAATCCGCGCCATGGTGCTGCATTGCGTGCGCCCGGCGATGGATGGTGGTGCGAACCAGTTTCTGGACCCCGAGATCGCCTATATTCGTCTGCGTGATGAAAACCCCGGTTACATCGCGGCTCTGGCGCATCCCGAGGCGATGACAATCCCCGAGCATCGCGAAAAGGATGGCAAGCTCCGCCCGGCCAGCGTCGGCCCGGTGTTTTCATTTGACCCCGACAGCGGCGCCCTTGAAATGCGCTACACCGCCAGAACCCGTTCGATCGCGTGGCGCGATGACGAGTTGACCCGCGAAGCGGTTGCCTTTCTGGCCGGGGTGCTGGCATCGGATGATCCATTCATCCAGAATGTCACAATGCGCGCGGGCCAAGGGTATCTGTGCAACAATACGCTGCATAATCGAACCGGATTCGACCCCGACAAGACGGCTGACAGCAAGCGGTTGGTTTATCGCATCCGATTTCACAATCGTATTCCAAGGAGTTGAACCATGCCCAAACTGAGTGAACTGATCATCCAGCATCCCGAGGTCGACAGTTTCGAACGACTGAAAGAGCTGGTGGCGCATGCCGGAGAATCCGGCCTTATGCACCTGGAGTTTGACGTCAAGCCGGACTATCGCGACACCCCGAAGAAATGGGAATGGAAGCTGGAGGCTGCGTTTTCGCGCGGGTTGAAATATGGCGGATGAAGTCACCACCGACCTGATCGAGGTCGAGCTGCCGTTCGGGCGGCGCGCCGTGCTGAAAGACGTGGCGTTCGAAAGCGGGCTGAAAATGCTGCGCCTTGTGCTGCGTGAAGGCAAGCGGATCACCATTGTCGACATGGACCCGTCCGGCGCCGCCGAGGTGGCGAAACACATGGCCGACTGGGCCGATGCCAACGGCGCGAAAGCGCCCTGACAGAAAAGCGAGCCCAAGCCAATGGATCACCTGCCGATATTCCTTGATATCAAGGACAAGAAAGTCGTTGTTGACGGCGGAACGACGGTTGCCGCACGCCGCGTCGAACGGGCATTGCAGGCCGGGGCGCAGGTGCATCTGTTTGACCCCGCGCCCTCGGATGAATTTCGTGACCTGCTGGGGCATGCGAACCTGACCCACCACGCCCGCGAATTTCAGGCCGACGACATCACCGGCGCGGTGGTCGCCTATGGCGCTTCCGAGGACGAGGTTCGCGACAAGCGCCTGTTCGAAGCGGCCCGCGCCCAGGGCGTTCTGTCCAATGTCGCGGACGTCGCGGAATACTGCGATTTCATCACGCCGTCGGTGGTTGATCGGTCGCCGATGGTGGTGGCCATCTCGTCGGGCGGCGCGGCGCCGATCATCGCCCGCATCCTGCGTGCCCGCATCGAAAGCCAGCTGCCGCCGGCCTATGGGCGCATGGCTGAATTCATGGGACAGTTTCGCCAAAGCGTTCTGGACCGCATCAAGACGACCCGCGCCCGCCGCCGTTTCTGGGAACGCACAATAGACGGGCCCGCGGGCGATCTGTTTTTGGCCGGCGACAGCGAAGCCGCCACCAGGCACATCCAGGCCGAACTTGATGCCGATGAAGGCGAAGCCGCCTTTCTGAACGGTGAGGTCTATCTTGTCGGCGCCGGCCCCGGTGACCCTGATCTGCTGACCTTTCGCGCCCTGCGCCTGATGCAGCGTGCCGATGTCGTTCTGTATGACCGGCTTGTGGGCAAGGATATCATCGAACTGGTGCGCCGGGACGCCGAGCGAATCTATGTCGGCAAACTGCCGAACCAGCATACGATGCAGCAGGAAGAGATCAGCCAGTTGCTGGTTGATCTGGCCAAACAGGGCAAACGCGTGTTGCGCCTCAAGGGGGGGGATCCTTTCATCTTCGGGCGTGGCGGCGAAGAGATTGAAAAGCTGGCGGAAAACAACATCCCCTTTCAGGTCGTGCCCGGCATCACCGCGGCCTCGGGGTGCTCGGCCTACGCCGGTATCCCCCTGACCCACCGCGATCACGCGCAGTCGTGCATATTCGTCACTGCG
>JALSJL010000146.1 GCA_026989405.1 Marinosulfonomonas sp.
GGCAAAGAACGAGGTGGCAACCCGGCCCAGGACCGTGCAGCGATCAAGCGCGAGCGAGACGCGCTCGGCCCCGGCGGGCATCGAAAACGCCATGTTGTCGGCGGCGCCGGCATCAAGGACGCATTCTTCGAACCGGGCATCGACATCGCCGGCCACGATGGCCGGGCCAAGGATGCAGCGCTCGGCCACCAGCGACGCGCCGGGGGTTTCTACCCGCAGCGCCGGGCTGCCGGGGGCGGTCGGGTTGCCGGCACTGTCAACGGAACGCCCCGGCACAATGGTGCAGTCGCGCAAGGTAACGCCCGATCCGGTGCCCGTCACGACCAGCTCACCACCGGCCAGACGCAGCCCGTTCAGCTCCAGCCGCGCGTCGTCGCCAAGCGCGATCGTCAGCCCGCCGGGGCCGAGGAAGACGGTGGGGAAATGGGTGTCGGTGGCGATGAGGCGCAGAACCTCGCCGGCGGGCACGTCGATCGTGCCGCTGGCGGTGTAGCGCGTGGTCTGGTCCAGCAGAAAGGTTCCGAACGGATCGCCGCTGTTGATCGCGGTCACGAGGTTGGTGGACGCCGCCAGCGTGGTTGCATCTTCGATCGAACCGATGGTCGCATCGCGCGCATGTTCGCCGCCGCCGATTTCCAGCGTGCGGGCGAAATGGCATGTGACGCGCACCGGGCCGGCAAGGTCCGGGTCAACGATGATGCGCCCCAGCTCGGGGTCGACCAGCGTAACCCCGGAAATGCCCGCGGCCCGGTTCCAGGGCGCTTCGCCCGGTCCGGGGGCCGGCAGGCTGGCAAGGTTCGCGGCCTTGATGTCGGCGCCATCGAGCAGCGTTGCCCCGACGCGTATCTGCATGGCCTTGCCCGGTCCGAAAAAGCGGCTTTCGTCCTCGGCCATGATGGCGCGGCTGATCGGGGCGGGCATGTCGGCTTCGCGCGCCGGCTCGCTGACCCCGCCGCGCAGGCCGGTCGGCGCGTAAAGCTGGGCGTCGCAGCCAAGCGGGTGGAAGCGGAAGTGCCGCAGCCCGGCAATCGGGCGCACCAGGTGCGAGGTGATCGAGGCCGGGCGCAGACGCCAGACATGCAGCCCGATGTTGCCAAGGTTCCAGCGCCCGCCCGCGGTGTCGATGCGGCGCACCTCGACGCTGCGGGCGCTGCGTTCGAACGCGCTGCCCAGTCGGGCCAGCGCCGGCTTGTCACGCAGGTCGATGCTTTCGCCCATGCCCGGATGGGTGAGGCGCATGGATTGCATGTGCACCAGTTTTTTCCAGTATTCGACCGCGTGGACCGGCCAGCCGCTGGCATCGGCCGAGGCATGTTCAAGCGCGCGCAGGGTGCCCTTGCGGCTGCGCAGCTCAAGCGTGTTGGCCACCCGCGCGCGCATGTCGATACCTTCGGGAATGTCGGCCAGCCCGCGCACCCCCAGCAGGTCGCCGATATAGGCGATGGCCCAGGGCGCGCAGGTTTCGATGAAGGCGTCGTCGTAAAGCTGGCGCAGCCCTTCGTCGACGATCTGCCCTTCGCGCGCGATCAGCGATGCCAGCGTGCGCAGCGGCCCGAAATCTTCGGCCTCGCGCGTGTCTCCGGCCTCGGCGACGCGGCCTTTCAGCCGCTGGCCCTGCTCGGCGTCGCGCAGGCGCAGGAAGGTAGGAAGCAGTTCGAATATTTCGTCCGTGCGCAGGCTCATGTCACCACCTCGAGTTTGCTGGCGGCCATGTCGATGACCAGAAGTTCGGCCGGCTGCGGCACCGCCCCGTCAAGCGAGGGGCCGGCGACGGCCGAGCCCAGGCGTTGCGCCAGCGCAGGCGTCTCGCCGCTGCGGTAAAGCGCATCGACATCGACCCCGGTCACGCCCGCAACCCCTTGCAGGACCGCGTAGACCTGCGCCCGGCTGACGCCCTGGCCAAGGGCGCGGGCATCAAAGGAAAACGCGTCCGCCAGGGTGGCTTCGGCGGCCGCCTGCACGTCTTTCGACATGTAGGCCGGGTCCGCGAACAAGCGCGCCTCGACCACGAAGGACGCCGGCGCGTAGTTGCGGATACTGACCCGGATATCGGCTTCGCCCGCCGCCTTGAGCGCCGCCAGAAGGTTGACCATGTCGTCGCCATCCTCGGGCAGCAACACGCCGTCCTGGCCGGCAACGGTCACGAATATCGGGCGCTGAAAGCCGTCAAACGTCCAGTCGGCGCGCGCCTTGGCAATGGCGGCAAACCCGCGGGCATGGTCTTCGTAGTCGCGCAGCGACACGACCCGCCCGAGCGTCAGAACCTGAAGCGGCGCATTCTGGCGGGCGTCGTCGATATTTTCCGCATCCGCCGCCGCCGACGGTGCCAGCGGGTTTGTCACCCCTTTCAGGCCCGCGGGCTTGGTGGCCAGCAGGGAAAGCTGGCCGGCTTCGAGCATCCCGTCGCTGCCGGCCCCCTTGCGGTAGAGCGCATCGATATTGTCGCGCCCGGTGCTGGGCGCGCGTTCGCCAAAGATCACATGTGCGCTCTGGTCCTCGTCGATGCGCAGGATGTAGACCCGGTCATCGGGGCCGGCATCGCGAAAATCATCGACCCGGCTCCACAAGACCCCGTCAACGCGAACCTCGAGGCTGGGGGCCATCCCGGTCGGGGACTTGGCGGAAACATGGGTCAGCGGTTTGCTTTTCAGCGCGAAGCTCGCGAATTTCTGCGTCGCGTCGCCATCGCCCAGGATTTCCGAGACCGTTTCGCCATGGGTCGCCTCGGCGACATTGGCGTTCAGCGTCACGGTTTCGCGCCGGTATCGGCGCAGCAGCGGCCGGTCGAACCGCAGCACCGAATGGCCGCCGTTCATGCGGTTGTCGGCCAGCGTCAGGATTTCGCTTTCGACAACGCCGGCAAGGTCGGCGCGCTCACCGGTCAGGGCGATGGTCTTGCCGGGGAACAGGTCAAGCTCGGCGGTGTCCAGTTCGACCTCATCGGCGCCAAGGTCGCCCTGGCTGGCGCCGATGTCGTCGGTGATCGGAAGATCGGCCAGCTCAAGCAGCAGCGGCGCGGCGTAGATCGTGGAGCGGCGGGTCTGGAAGCCCGAGGCCGGGGTTGTCGAGCCCGTCGCCGTAACAAGGTTTTCATCGATTTCCAGCCGCGTCACCTTGGCCGACAGGCCATAGGCTTCGACCGATATCGTCTCGACACCGTGCACCTCGGCGTGGCCCTCTTTCACCGCGTCACGGATCAGCACACGCCCGCCCGGCACGATCTCGGGGAACTCGCGCTCGAGATAGATGAACACCCGGTTCAGCGGGGGCGCGCTGTCATCGACATGGCCGCCGGTGGCGGTGATCGCCCCGGGTGTTGCCGCCTGATTGGTTGCGGCGGTGAAGGACGCCAGAATGTCGTCGTTCACCGGCGAGGGTTTCGTGAGCGCCGTATTGCCGAAAAAACCCGCCACGACCTGCATCCGGGCCGGCAGGATCGGGTCGATTGTCAGCACCGGCAAGGCCATGACGGCCTGCGCCAGAACCTGATAGCTTACCTGGTTGAGCGCGGTCGTGGTCGCCAGGGTCGAGACCGACCAGCTGGACGTGGGCACCGTGGCCTGCAGGGTGTTTGTGGTCAGGGCCGTGCCGGCCGACCATGTCATGATGACCGGGTAGGCCTGGAAAAAGTAGCCGAAGGTTCCGGTCGGGTTGGCGGCCAGCTCCACGATGCGCTCGCCGCTGCCCGCTTCGCCTATCGTCG
>JALSJL010000147.1 GCA_026989405.1 Marinosulfonomonas sp.
GTAAAGTCCGGCCGCAACATCTGTTCCCCGGCAACCGGATCATGGGTGACAAAGGCCCGTGCGCGGATATCCTCGCCATACAACTCCAGAAGCGTATGAGCCGATTGCAGAATGTCCGTATCAATCACCCGCGCACCGTTGGAGGAAAAGAACTCCAACAAGCGCCCGGCTTGCGCCTTTATGTCGTCGTTGCCGGACATCAGCTTTTCCGGTCAAGGATCCGGCGGACCTCGGGCACCAGCTTTTCACGCGCCACCTCGATCTGGGCCGGCTGGGCCTTCCATTCTTCAAGCGAAGCATTCTCAGCGATCCGGGCCCCGAGAACAAGATCCTTGATCTGCACGATCCCGCGCGCATTTTCGTCGGCCCCTTCGATCACGGCAACAGGGGACCGTCGCCGATCAGCATACTTGAGCTGATTTCCAAAGTTCTTCGGGTTTCCCAGATAGACCTCGGCCCGGATCCCGGCAGAGCGCAGTTCGGCGGCCATGGCCTGATAGTCGGCCATCCTGTCCCGATCCATGACTGTCACGACCACCGGCCCGATTTCCTGCTCTGCCAGACGCCCCTTTGCCTGCAGCGCCGCCAGCAACCTGTCAACACCGATCGACACGCCCGTGGCAGGGACGGACTGGCCAGTGAACCGCTTGACCAGATCGTCATAGCGTCCGCCCCCGGCGACAGACCCGAATTGGCGCGGGCGGCCTTTCTCGTCGGTAATTTCAAAGGTCAGTTCGGCTTCGAAGACCGGGCCGGTGTAGTAGCCAAGACCGCGCACAACCGAGGGGTCGATCACAATCCGGTCTGGCCCGTAACCCCCGGCTTCAAGCTGGGTGGCAATCTGCTCAAGCTCGTCAATTCCTTCGCGCCCGACAGCACTCTCGCCCACGGCCAAGCGCAGGTTGGCAAGTGTTTCACCTGCGCTGGCCCCGCGTGACGTCAGGAAGCCAATGACAGGGTCGGCCTGTTCGGCGGACAGCCCTACACCGTCGATATAGGCGCCTGATGCATCCAGCCGGCCCTTTCCAAGCAGGTCTCGCACACCGGCTTGACCGACCTTGTCGAACTTGTCGATCGTGCGCAGGACGGCATCGCGATCGACGGCACCATCCGGATCGACGGCTTCCAGCACACCATTCAGGATCTTGCGGTTGTTCAGGCGGATCAGATAGTCGCCGCGCCTGATTCCCACGGCTTCAAGGGTTTCAGCCAGCATCGCGCAAATCTCGGCATCCGCCGCCACCGACGGCGCTCCGACCGTGTCGGCATCGCATTGATAAAACTGTCGAAACCGTCCCGGCCCCGGCTTTTCGTTGCGCCAGACAGGCCCCATCGCATAGCGCCTGTAAGGTGTCGGGAGCTCATTGCGGAACTGGGCATAAACGCGCGCTAACGGTGCCGTCAGGTCGTACCGCAGCGCCAGCCAGTCGCCAACCTTGCCGGTTTCGCTTTCCTCCTGCCAGGCAAAAACCCCGGCATTGGGGCGCTCGACATCGGGCAGGAATTTTCCAAGCGCTTCCACAGTTTCCACCGCAGGTGTTTCGAGGGCGGAAAACCCGAAAAGCTCGTATACGGCCGCGATCTTGTCGAGCATGGCCTTGCGTTGCGTGACCTCGGCGCCAAAATAGTCACGGAAGCCCTTTGGGTTCGCGGCCTTGGGCCGGGGCTGTTTTTTCACTTTGGCCATTGATTGTCGCCTTGATTGGTGGTTGGCGGGCGGTCTAGCGAAAAGGTGCCAGTGTAGCAAGCGCGCAGCTTGGACAGGAGAATGCAAAATGAATGATCGGCTGACAAAACTGGAAGAACTGGTGGCACATCTTGCGCGCGTCAGTGAAGACCTGTCGGACGTCGTGGCGCGCCAGGAAAAGGATCTCGTCCGCCTGAGGAAAACGGTTGAAATGCTGAACCAACGGGAAGCCGAAAGAGAGGCTGACGCGGGCGGCACCGTGCCGCTGGCCGATCAGAAACCGCCGCATTGGTAGACCCGCTTCGGGTGGCCCTCAGATGTCCTCGACCATGACCACGCCTTCAAGCGATTTCAGAGCACTCTTGATGCGCGGTGTCAGCGGGTATTCCATCCCGGTCGAAACCATGATTTCGCCCCCAGACACCCCATCGAAGACGCAAAATTCAACCGGCCCCGGAGGCAGCCTGCCGGTCGCCATTTTGTCGAGCAGAGATTTCACGTCGAAGATCGCCCTTTCCTGATCGACGTGCACCCGCAGCCCCAGCCCGCCCGCATCAGCGACCAGGGCATCCACCGGCGAAACCGACCTTGCCAGCAGTTTCAGTTGCTGGGCTTCCATCGTGACTTCGACCGAGACGACCACGTTTGATCCGGCTTCAAGAAATTCGCGCGAAGCCTCCAGCGTTTCGGAGAACATCGTGACTTCGTAAAGCCCGGTCGTGTCAGAAAGCTGAACGAAGGCATAACGGTTGCCCCGGGCACTCTTGAGCTCTCTCCGCCCCGCGACGGCGCCAGCAAGTTTCGCAACCAACGGCCCGTGTTCGGCGGCCTCGGCGACTTCGGCCAGTGTCTTGACGCCTTTGCGTTTGAGGGGCGTCATGTAGTCGTCCAGCGGGTGCCCGGACAGGTAAAAGCCGATGGCCTTGTGTTCTTCGACCAACCGTTCGTTCGACAACCAGTCCTCCACCGGGGACAGGCGCGGTTCGGGCAGGTCATCTCCTGCTTCGCCAAACAGCGAAACCTGCGCAGACGCGCGCTGTTCATGAATCGCGGCAGAGTAGCTGACCAGCGCATCAAGGCTGTCGAAAACCCGGCGCCGATTTGCATCAAGCTGGTCAAACGCGCCTGCGCGCGCCAGCATTTCCATGGGCCGCTTGCCGACACGTTTCAGGTCTACGCGTCGGGCAAGGTCAAACAGGCTGACGAAGGGCTGCTCGCCACGCGCCCTGGTGATCAGCTTCATCGCTTCGACGCCGACGTTCTTCAAAGCGCCGAGTCCGAACACCAGACGGCCATCCGACACTGAAAACCTGGCCTCTGACCGATTCACACAAGGCGGCACAATCTCGATCTTCAGGACCCGACGCAGTTCTTCGGCGTAGACCGCCAACTTGTCGGTCAGGTGAATGTCGCAGTTCATGACCCCGGCCATGAATTCCACGGGGTGGTTCGCTTTCAGCCATGCCGTCTGATAGCTCACGACGGCGTAAGCTGCCGCATGTGACTTGTTGAACCCGTAGTTCGCAAATTTTTCCAGCAGATCGAAAACTTCAGCCGCCTTTTTCCGGCTCACCCCATTTTTCAGAGCGCCCTCTATGAATTTTGGCCGTTCCTTTGCCATCTCTTCGGCGATTTTTTTCCCCATTGCCCGCCGCAAGAGATCGGCACCGCCCAAAGAATATCCGGCCATTTCCTGCGCGATCTGCATGACCTGCTCTTGATAGACAATGATACCCTGAGTTTCCTCAAGTATATGATCTATAAGGGGGTGTATGCTTTCCCGCTTGGCAAGCCCATTCTTCACCTCACAGTATTTCGGGATATTCTCCATCGGGCCGGGCCGGTATAGCGCCACAAGCGCAACGATATCTTCGATACAGGTGGGTTTCATGCGGCGAAGGGCATCCATCATGCCCGAACTTTCCACCTGAAAAACCGCGACAGTC
>JALSJL010000148.1 GCA_026989405.1 Marinosulfonomonas sp.
CCCGCCCTCGGAGCCCCGCTTGCCAGCGCGCCGCGATTGGCGCAACATCGCCCCATGCACACCACTTTCACCATCGCCACCAACGGCCCCGGCCTCTACGAGTTCACCCGCGACGTCGCGCACTGGGCCACCGGCGACGGGCTGCTCACGCTTTTTGTCCAGCACACGTCCTGTTCGCTGCTGATCCAGGAAAACGCCGACCCCGAGGTGCAGACCGATCTGGTCGCCTTTTTCCACCGCCTGGTGCCGCCTGCCGATCATCCGGATATGGCCTGGATGCGCCACACCTACGAGGGCCCAGACGACATGCCGGCCCATATCAAGGCGGCGATGCTGCCCGTCTCCTTGCAGATTCCCGTCATTTCCGGGCGGATGACGCTTGGAACATGGCAAGGAATATACCTGTTCGAACATCGCATCCGCCCGCACAGCCGAAAAGTCGTGGCTTTGCTGCAATAGGCGTATCTTGGGGGTGAAACTGCCCCCTACCCAAAGTTTCGCAGCGCCCCTATAGTGGCTGTGGATAACTGGGGAAAACACCCAAGAGGCAGATCTGAAAAGGGGTTGGACATGCGCTGTCCGTTTTGTGGAAATATCGATACTCAGGTCAAGGACAGCCGTCCGGCCGAAGATCATGTGGCAATCCGCAGGCGACGGCTGTGCCCGGCCTGCGCCGGGCGGTTCACCACCTACGAGCGGGTGCAACTGCGCGACCTCGTGGTCATCAAGTCCAATGGACGGCGCGAGGAATTCGACCGCGACAAGCTGGCGCGTTCGATCCGTATCGCGCTGCAAAAGCGCCCGATCGACCCCGAACGTATCGAGCAGATGATTTCGGGCGTCGTGCGTCGGCTTGAATCGCTGGGCGATACCGACATCGACAGCAAGGTGATCGGCGAGATCGTGATGGAAAGCCTCGCGCGCATCGACACGGTGGCCTATGTGCGCTTTGCCAGCGTCTACAAGAATTTCCAGGAGGCGGACGACTTCGAAGAGTTCGTGGCCGAACTGCGCCCGCCTGTCGAAGTGGAAGAGTGAACGAGACCGACATTCGTTACATGCGCGTGGCGCTCTCGCTGGGCGCGCGCGGGTTGGGGCAGGTCTGGCCGAACCCGGCGGTTGGTTGCGTCATCGTGAAGGACGGGCGCATTGTCGGGCGCGGCTGGACCGCACCGGGCGGGCGACCGCATGCCGAGACGCGCGCGCTGGAACAGGCCGGCGGTGAGGCGAAAGGCGCAGATGTATATGTGACGCTGGAACCTTGCGCTCATCACGGACAGACGCCGCCCTGCGCGGATGCACTGGTTGCGGCAGGCGTCGCGCGGGTCGTGGTCGCCATGCAGGATCCGGATCCACGGGTGTCGGGCAAGGGGCTGGGGCGGCTTCGCGTTGCAGGTATCGAGGTTGTCGAAGGCGTGCTTGGCGAGGCGGCTGGTGCGATGCAACAGGGGTTCGTGTCGCGCGTGACACGCGGCCGACCGATGGTGACGCTGAAATTTGCGGCAAGCCTTGACGGCCGCATCGCGACAGCCACCGGCGAAAGCAAATGGATCACCGGGCCGGAGGCACGGCGCCTGGTGCATGCGATGCGGGCACGCCATGACGCGGTGATGGTCGGCGGTGGCACGGCGCGCCTTGACGATCCGTCGCTGACGGTGCGCGACCTGGGCCACGTCCGCCAGCCGGTGCGCGTGGTCTGGTCGCGCCACCTCGATGTTCCGCTGACTGGTCAACTTGCCCGCACCGCAAAAGACGTGCCGCTCTGGCTCGTTCACGGCGAGGACGCCAACCCCGATCTGATCAGCGCCTGGGCCGGCCTTGGCGCCCGGCTGTTCGCCTGCCCGGTCGGCACCGGACGTCAGATCAAGCCCGAAAGTGCATTGCAGGCGTTGGGTCAGGCGGGGCTGACCCGGGTATTTTGTGAAGGTGGCGGCGCGCTCGCCGCCTCTCTGCTGGCGGCGGAACTGGTGGATGAGTTGATCCTGTTCAATGCCGGCCTGGCCATCGGCGCCGAAGGGCAGCCCATGCTGGGGGCGCTGGGACTGGACCGGCTGGCCGATGCATCGCGCTTCAATCTGATGGAACACCGCGCGATTGGCCCGGACATCATGAGCCGCTGGGTCTGCCGTCCGGGCTGAAACCTCCGGCCGGGACACTCCCGGAACAAGGATGCGCAAGGCATCTTCTTTTTCGAAAAAATATCCTCGGGGGTGAATTGGCCAAAGGCCAAGAGGGGGCAGACAGCCCCCTTTCTCATCCTGAAAACACTCTGCGGGCGCGCAGGAAGGCTCTGACCACGCCCCGGCCCGTTCCCGGAGCACCTGCCGCAAGAAACCGAACGGCGGCTTCCGGTGGCCAGGGTTGCCCCGAGGGCGAGAAATAGCGCGGATAGCCGATCAGGCAGGCATGCACGAGCGCGGCGAGCGTCGGTTGCGCGCAGCGCCGGTGCGGGGGCGTGCAAAGGTCACGCGTCAGCCCCCAGCCTGCATAGAAAGGCAGGCCAAGACAGGTGACAGGCTTTTCGCGCAAAAGCGCCTCGAAACCGGTCAGGGATGTCATGGTCCAGACTTCATCGACCAACTCGATCAGGCGGGCCGGGTCGGCGTCCGCGACCACCAGATCTGCAAATTCCAGAACCTGCGCCGGGTCTGGCGCGCCGGCACGCAGCCCGGCTTCCACGTCGGGATGGGGCTTGTAAAGGATGACGGCATCGGGGTTTTCGGCCCTTGTGCGCGCCAGAAGGTCCAGATTCGTGGCAACGTCCGGGCAGCCCAGGCGGATTGACGCATCGTCTTCGACCTGTCCGGGGACCAGGATGCGGTGGCCTTCCGGCAGGGCGGGCAGGGCGGAGCCGGTCGGGTTGTATTTGCTCAGGCCGGCGTCGCGGATGGCCGAGATCAGCGCGCGCGCGCGCGCAAGGCAGGGTTCCGGCAAGTCCGGGGCTGCGTTGATCAGCCGTTCCAGGCGGCTTTCGCTGCTCGGGTCGTAGTAGATACCCAGATCGTCGAGCACCAGAGACAGCGGGGCCACCAGTTCCGCGCCAAGGCCCGCCGAGCGCAGGAAGCCGTCTTCAACCCGGATCGCCTGTCGAACCGAGCGGGCTTCCGGACGCGACGCCCAGACCATCAGTTTTGCCCCGGTTCGGGCGGCCTTCGCGGCGGCGCGGGCCGGGTCTCGGACAAACCGCATCGGCTGGATGCGTCCGAAGGCGGCCTTCATGTGCCGCCGTTTCCAGCGGCTGAAGCCGGTTGCGACATAACCCGCCCGATCATTGCGCCAGGCGCGCGTGCTGGCCTCCAGGTGGTTGATCGCATCTTCCAGCTCGCAAAGACGGTCCCGCTGCGGGTCATACCATGTCGGATACAAGATCATGGCGGCGGCAAAAAGCTGGGCGCGGGTCAGCTTGCGTTCACGCCGGGCGACCGGGTTTTCATCTTGCGTCAGTCCCCAGCCAGAATAGAATGGCTGGCCGAAAACGCGCGGTTTGTGGCCTGCAAAGATCGCTTCAAACCCAAGTTGCGAGGACACGGTATAGACAGCCGTTGCGCCTTCGAACAGCGCCCAGGGGCTGACGGGATCACGCAGCAGGGTTATTCGGGCGTTTGCGTCATCGGCCGAAAAGTGGCCGGGCCGGTGATCAAGCGTCGTTTCCGGGTGCGTCTTGATGACAATCGGCGTGCCGGGGTGTTCGGTCTGGGCGAACACGAGCATCTCATGAAAGGTGCCCGCATTGGCGCTGCCATGTTCGATCGAGGCATCGCCCCTGGTCTGGTCGATGACCAGAACATAGGGGGCAGGGGGCAGTGTGGCACCCGGATCGAAAGCGTTGTACTTTGACAACTGGGCGTGGCGCAGGCGCTCTGCTGCATCGCGGGCGCGATCGAGCAGGGCGGTGTCATCAAGCGGATGGGTGGCCAGCAGGTGCTCGAGATCGCTTGGCGCAGAGCTGTCGAAATGCACGCCCCGCCTGTCAAGGCACAGCCCGACAGGCGGCTCCCCCTCGCGTCCGGGCAAAACCGAACGCAGGAAGGCGTCTTCGACCCGCAGGATCGGGCTGTCTGTGATGTCGGCGACCAGTTCTCCCCGGGGGGCGGTCGGGCTTTTGCCCCAGATCCCGATCCAGTCGCCGGGGGCCGGTTTTCCCAACGCCACCTGCCAACCGGCCAGAGCAAGGATGCGTTTGATACGTGGCCTGGTGAGGAACCCGCCGTTGTAGACGTAAAGCCGCCGGGCCTTTTCGGACCCGGCGGAGGAGGTTTTGGTGGACATGCCCCCGGTCAGTTGGTCGTCGCACCGGCCAGCGCCGAGACCGTCGCCGCGCCATTCAGCGTTCCGGTGATGGCGTTCAGCGTCTTGGTCCACTGGACAAAGGGAGCTTCTGTCACATAGACCGTATCGCCGTCGCGGATCACGAAATCGCGGGCCGTGAAGACACCGTTCGGCTTGGTCAGGTCAAGCACATAGATCATGCGCTGCGGGCCAACCAGATCGGAGCGTCCGAGCACCTGGTTGGCAATTTCGGCAGTCTCGTTGCGAAACACGAAAACGCCGGTGGGGTCCGCCGTGTTCGTAGAAAGGCCACCGACCTGTGCGATGGCTTCAAGCGCGGAAAGCGCTTGCGATGTAAAGGTCACCCGGTTCTGGGCGCCGGTGGCTCCCAGGGCTGTGAATGACCGGCTGTCTTCCTCGACCAGAATGCGGTCGTCCGCGCGCAGGGCGATGTCGTAGGCCGGGTTCTTGTAAAGATCCTGAAACCAGATCTTGCCCTCTTCATTGCCGCGGAACACGGTGACCTGGGCAATTTCGGGTTCAATCGTCACGCCGCCCGCGCGGGCAAGCATGGCCGTCAGAGTGCGTGTCGGCCTCTCGATCGGATAGATGCCCTGACCGCCCACAGACCCGGTGATCGAAACGGTTGCCCCGTCGCCGGCCACCCGACGGACCAGAACCTGCGGGTCCGGCGTCTGTTCATTCAGCTTTTCGGTGATGATCCGGCGGATTGCCTCGGGCGTGTTGCCAGCGGCGCGGATGCGTCCCGCGTAGGGGACGAAAATGAAGCCCGAACCGTCGACCTGGATCTCTTCCAGCATGGTCGCGCCTGCGTCGGGGCTGGACAGCAGGCCGTCATCGACATTTTCCCAGATCGACAGCCCGAGCGTGTCGCCCGGTTGTATGGTGTCCGAGCCGACCTGGCCTGCGCGCGTGAATTTCTCGGAGAAACCGAACGCCGGAACGATTGCCGTTGCCCGGGTGACCCGGTCGTTCACATCCACAACGAAGGCGTCACCTTGTCGCTGGACCGAACCCGAGAAAATTTCGCTCTTGTTCGGGCCGGATCGCGGCAAGCCACATGCCGAAACTGCGGCGGCCAGCAAAAACGCCAGAGCCATCCGCGCATTGCGCGATTTATGATAAGTCACTGCATGGTCTCCTCGACCTGAAACTCTGCCATCAACGTCAGTTTTTTGTTCGTTTTTTTCAATTTACCGCGAAAACTGAAAAAATCCAGCAAAGCATGGCCCGCAACCTATCGGACGAGGCGCAACTGTTGCGCTTTGGCCGCTTTCGGGATTTGCAGATTCTGGTAGGGATCCTTGTCCGACAGGATCAGGTCAACGATGTTCCGCATCAATTGCTGGCGCGAACGGGCTGCATAAAAGCCCCCGGGCACTTGCGATGTCGACAGCAGGAATTGCCGGAAATCGCGGTAGGCAGCGGCGTCAGGCCGGGGCAGCTGGCGGAAAAATTCGTGGGCCGGACCGCGGGCCACAAATTCGGGTTTGCAGTAAACGGCGTCGCCGAACACCAGTAGCGGAAGGCCGCGCCAAAGGGCTTGTTGTCCGGCCGTCGAATTGACCGTCACAGCGCTTTGCGCGGCATCAAGCAGGCGCGCAAGTTTTCCGCCGCGCAACAGGTGGACCCGGTCCTCGATGCCGAACTTCTGCGCCAGACGCAGGATGTCGCGCCGCAGCGGAACGCGTCCGTCTTCCAGGGGATGGGCCTTGAAGACCAGGTGGTGATGGCTCGGCGCGCCCTGTGCGAACCCCTGCATGACAGACGCAAGAAACTCATTCATGTTGGCAAACGGCGAATGGGCCCTGAAACTCGCATCATGGGCGAGCTGCAAGAGCACCAGGTGGAAGGGAAAGCCTGCGCGCATGATCTTGCGCGTGGCCCGGACGCGTTGCGCCCAATGCAGGGGGGATGCCGCCAGCTTTTTGAAATACAGTGAAAATTCCCGACGAACCGTGATGTCTCTGTGGGGTTTGAAGTTGCGGTATTTCCGGTTGAAAAACCAGACGAACCAGTGGTAGGCCGCGCCGTAAAACACATGTTCGCGCATGTCGCCCCAATGGTCCGGGGCAGGTTTCGGGCGCATCGGGGGGCAGACCAGAGCGGCCTGCATCTGCTGGACCGAAATGTCGGCGAGCGCGGAAAAACCGTTTGTCCCGGCGCGCTCGTATGTGACCCAATAGGGCCTGAGATAGCCCTCTTCGAACAGGTGCAGCCGAAGCCCGAGCCGTTTTGCGATCTCGACGGCCAGGGCATGTTTCGGGCGGGTGTCGCCATATAGAACGATGTCAGTGATCCGATGCAGGTCCAGAACCCGATTCAGAAAGGTTTTCCACTCATGGCAGGGCCGGTCGAAGGCGATGTAGCTGGATCTGTCGCGCCAGAACACTTCATCGCCGGCGTTGAACCCGATGCGCACGACCTGAGCGCCGGTTGCCCGGAGCGCCTGGCCCAATTGTCGAAAAAACGGGCCGTGCGGGCCCTGAAGAAACAGGAAATTTCGGTCTTTGCCGCTGATTTTTCCGACTGCTCGTCGCATTTTGTCTTTCGTGTTTTTCCCGATATTGCCGAACCATCGGCCCCTTGTCATCGAAAAACGCCTTCAGGCGGTCTGGTGGCGGTATATCGCCATCAGTTCGCCATCTTGCCCTGCCAGGCGCCACGCGATAGGGCTGTATCAGCAAAAGGTGTCGCAAATGTTCACAGGGATAATTACCGATATCGGCCAGGTGCTTTCGGTCGAGAAGGCCGGCGATCTGCGGGCTCGTATCGGAACGCGCCATGATATCGAAACCATTGATATCGGAGCGTCGATTTCATGCGATGGGGTCTGCTTGACTGTCGTGGCTCTGGGCAAGGGCGACGGCGATATGGCGCGCAACTGGTTCGAGGTCGAGATTTCGGCCGAGACTCTGTCGAAAACCAATATAGGGCAGGGGGGCTGGGCGCCAGGCAAGCGGCTGAACCTGGAACGCGCGCTGAAAGTCGGCGACGAACTGGGCGGGCATATCGTGTCAGGGCATGTTGATGGTGTGGCCCAGGTGGTTTCGGTGGCAAGCGAGGGCGACAGCACGCGCGTCACCTTGCGCGCACCCGCGGAACTGGCGCGTTTCATCGCGCCCAAAGGCTCGGTCGCGCTCAATGGAACATCGTTGACGGTCAACGAGGTCGAGGGGTGCGATTTCGGGGTCAACCTGATCGCGCACACCAGGGAGGTGACGACCTGGGGCGATGTGGCGCCGGGCGATGGCGTGAACCTCGAGATCGACACGCTGGCGCGCTATGTCGCCCGCTTGCAGGAATTCGGCGGATGAGCCGTATCGGGCACAACCACGGGCCGGATTTCGGGGGCGGTGTCAGTTGGCGCCGGCATTGCTGGAAAAAGGCGCGGGCCGAGCTGTTGCCCCACCTGCCGATCGAAGTGCTGCGCGGGCGGGTGCGCCGTGCCAGGGAACTGGGGTTGGACTACACCACCTATGCGTCGGTGCGGGCGTCAACCGGGCGGGATGTTGTTGGATTTCTGTTTTCAAGCAATGCATTGCGGATGTTTCTTGACCAACGAAAACTGCCCGAAAACCGGGTGAAGAAACTGACCAGCCTGAAGGGCTGCGCCCGGATTGCGCTGATCAGCGCGCCGTTGAAACCGGCCGATATTCGTGATGCGAACCCCGGTGCGCCGCTGACGATGCGCGCGGCCCCGCAGGCATTTGAAAAATGGCCGGCGACACGGGCGCTGGTGTTGCAGGCGCTGGCGTCGGAAAAATTGCCGTCCGACGGGGTGTTGCTGGTTGGCGATACGATATTCGAGCGCGAATGGTCTGAAGCCGGTCGGCTGGCTGGTTATCTCGGCGCAGACCGCTATTTCGAGGCATTGCCCGCCTGATCGTGACGGCAGCGGGGGGAAAAGCGGTCGGATGCCTCCGGCGGGGATATTTCGGAAAAGAAGAAGCCCTGTGGATGGTGACACGGAGATACTGGCCAAGGCGCATGAGTTGCGCTATCTGCCTTTGGCGCGCAAAGGATATGCAATGACCGACGAAACCACGACAGACTACAGCGACGCGATCTCCTCGATCGAAGAGATCATCGAGGATGCCCGCAACGGGCGGATGTTCATCCTTGTCGACCACGAAGACCGTGAAAACGAAGGCGATCTGGTGATCCCGGCGCAGATGGCGACGCCCGAGGCGATCAACTTCATGGCGACCCACGGCCGTGGGCTGATTTGCCTGTCTCTGACCGGCGAGCGGATCGACGCGCTGGGGCTGCCGCAGATGGCTTCGGGCAATTCGTCGCGCTACGATACGCCGTTCACGGTGTCGATCGAAGCGCGCGAAGGGGTCACGACAGGGATTTCGGCCCATGACCGGGCGCATACGGTGGCGGTGGCGATCGATGCGACCAAGGGCGCGGCCGACATCGCAACGCCGGGCCATGTCTTCCCGCTGCGCGCCCGCGAAGGCGGGGTGCTGGTGCGCGCCGGCCATACCGAGGCGGCGGTGGATGTGGCGCGGCTGGCCGGGCTGAACCCCTCGGGGGTGATCTGCGAGATCATGAACGAAGACGGCACCATGGCGCGGCTGCCGGACCTTGTGGCCTTCGCACAGCGCCACAACCTGAAGATCGGCACGATTTCCGACCTGATCGCCTATCGCCGCCGGCACGATCACCTGGTGAACGAAACCGCGCAAAAAGCCGTGACCTCGGCCTTTGGTGGCGACTGGATGATGCGGATCTTCACCGATGAAACCCAGGGCACCGAGCATGTGGTGCTGACCAAGGGCGATATCACGACAGATGAGCCGGTTCTTGTGCGGATGCATGCGCTCAACCCGTTGGAAGACGTTCTGGGCATCGGGCGCTCGGGGTCGGATCTGGAAAATGCCATGCGCGTGATCGCGGGCGAGGGGCGCGGGGTCGTGGTGCTTTTGCGTGATCCGAAAATGAAAGTGGCCCCGGACACCGCGGTTTCGCCGAAAAAGCTGCGGCAATACGGGCTGGGGGCGCAGATATTGTCGGCCCTGGGCTTGTCGCGGCTGGTCTTGCTCACCAATTCATCCATGCCCAATGTCGTCGGGCTTGAGGCCTACGGGCTTGAGATCGAGGGAACGCACCCCATCCCCGAGGAGGGCTGACATGGCCAGCGAAGAGAAACACCACGTTCTGGACCTGCCCGGCTTTGACAAGCCGGTGAAGCTGCTGATCGTGGTCGCGCCCTATTACAAGGACATTGCCGACGGCCTGGTGGCCGGCGCGAAATCCGTGATCAAACAGGCCGGCGCCACATGCGATCTGGTCGAGGTGCCTGGTGCGCTCGAGATACCAAGCGCCATCCGCATCGCCGACCGGCGGTCGAATTTCGACGGGTTCGTCGCTTTGGGCTGCGTCATCCGCGGAGAGACGACGCATTACGACACCGTGTGCAACGACAGTTCGCGCGGATTGATGCTGCTGGGGCTGGACGGGCTGGCGATCGGAAATGGCATTCTCACGGTGGAAAACAAACACCAGGCCGAGCAGCGCGCCGACCCGGCAGGCCAGAACAAGGGCGGCGGCGCGGCGGCGGCGGCGTTGCACCTTGTGGCCTTGGGGCGCAAATGGGGGCGCACGGGCAAGAAAATGGGCTTTGGCGCAGACAGCATCCTGATTGCCGAAAATGAAGAAGGCCCGACAACTGCATGAAAAAACAATCGAAAAGCCGTCAGAAGAAATCGGCTGCGCGGCTCTATGCCGTGCAGGCGCTGTTTCAGATGGAAAGCACCGGGCAGACCGTCGAAGCGGTCACGCAGGAATTTGAAACGCACCGGTTCGGCGCGGTCTACGAGGGCGAGGAAATGGCCGAGGGTGATCCCGCGCATTTCCGGCAGGTGGTTGACGCGGCGGTGAACTGGCAGGCAAGGATCGACCAGATGACCGACCGGGCGCTGGTTGCGAAATGGCCGATCGCGCGCATCGACCCGACATTGCGCGCCCTGTTTCGTGCCGCCGGTGGCGAGATGCTGGAAACCGACACCCCGGCCCGGGTGGCGATCAGCGAGTATGTGGACGTGGCGAAAGCGTTTTTTCCCGACGGCCGCGAAGCGAAATTCGTCAACGCCGTGCTTGACCATATGGCCCGCGAGGCGCGGCCGGCGGACTTCGAATAGGGCCGGTTTTCCGGAAGCCTGGCGGCTGACCTGCCGCTAGCTGGGCGCCGGGTTGAAAGCCGTGTTCACATCGGCGTCGGGCAGGATTTCCAGCTCCCACTCGGGCGGTTCCGGCGGCTCGGGAAGTCGGGCCTGGGCGAGCGCCTCGAAAACCGGGGCGGGGTTGCCGGGGAAGACGACGGTGTGCGGTTCGTTTTCCCGCAAGATGGCGACGAGCGCCAGATCGTAGTCCGACAGGCCGGCAAGAAGCGCATCGTTCCGGCGCTCGGGGCCCAGCCAGTCGACGAAGGCGCGCGCTTCGAGAGGCGCGTAAAGCAACGGTGAAACATCGTTGAAATAGCGCTGCAGCATTGCGGATGCCGCCGGGCCATCGCGCAGCAGCAGGTAGCGGATCGTCCGGGGCAGGGCGCGCGCCAGCATCGAGCCGCGAAAACTGCGCGCGAGCTTGGCGTAGAGCTTCAGCGGGTCCGCGTCTTCGGGCCAGGGGTGGCCTGCGGTCGAGTCTTTCCAGACCGCGCGCGTGAGCCTGTCTTCCCAGTCCCGCGGCGACGGCTTGTCAGCGGTGCGCGCGGATGCGGGTTCTGGCGACGGGCCCGGCGGGGCGTCATCGCAGGCGGTGCCGGCGCAGGCCCATATCTCGCGCAGATCGTCGGTGATCCGGTCATAGGTCGCCAGGTCGAGATCGTTCATGAAACTGTCATAGATTTCAAAGTTGAGCGCGCCGAGATTGGGCAGGTGGCGGACGATTTCAAGCGACCGCGCGCGCAGGTCATCGGGCATCGGGCCAGAGTGGGAGTCCAGCCAGTAGCCGTCCATTTCCATGCCGCCCGCCAGGTGCACTTCCCAGACATTTTCAAGCGGGATGTCGGCCAGAAAGTCATCCATCGAGCAGCGGCCGTTTCTTTCGTTGCAATAGATGTTGTGCAGGTCGAGCAGGATGCCACAGCCGCATTCTTCGACGATGCGCGCGACAAAGGCGCCGTCCATCATCTCGAACGGTTTGCGGGCGATGTAGGAGACGCCGGTTTCAATTGCCACCGGGCGCCCGACGGCTTCGGAAAACGCGCGGATGTTGGCGGCCGCGATGGCGACGCCTTCCTCGGTCTGTAGCGGGGGCAGGAAAAACCCCGAAGCCCGATGCGGGGTGCCGCCCACGGCCAGATGCTCGCTCACCCACGGGCTGTCGAGGCGCTCGGCGGTGGCGCGCAGCAGCGCGCATTGGGCGGGATCGGGCACGCGCGTGCCGCCAAGCGGCATCCCCACGGAATGCACAAGCTTGCGCCCCGGCAAGGCTTCAATCAGATCGATGCCGAGGCCGAATTCGAAATACGGCCCGTGGAAGGGATCATCGGCCATCCACAGGGTCTGCGGCTCGATCTCGATCAGGTCAAGCGCCCCTGGGCGGCGTTGCAGAAAGGGTTGCAATGCCGCCGAAAAGATCATTCCGACCCCCATTTTCGGGGGCCGGAACGCCGTGTCAGCGTCGACCAACGGTCAGGGCCAGTTCTTCGATCCCGAGGTTTGCATCCATCACCAGGCTGCTTTCGACGTTCAGGAACATGTCGCAGCCGGTGGCACAGGCCGGGTGGCCGGTGAGCTCTGCGATCCGGTCGATCGCCGCGTAGACTTCCTTGATCTCGTTGGCCGCTTCCGGGGCAATGCCCACCCGGACCGCGGGCGCGGCACGTCGCGCACTGGCGCGCGACCGGAAAGCCTGAAACGGCTGGGCTTTCCCGCCCAGTTTGTCCGCGATGAAAAAATCACGCTGCAACTCGAAAAAGATGTCATGCCCCGAGCAGCACGCCGGGCATCCAAGCTTGTCCAGTATGGATCCTACGGCCTTTTTCAGACTGCCGATGTCGGCGGCCACCGATGCGGGAAGCGAGACCCTGACGCGATTTGCACTGGTAAATTCCGGTTTCATTTTACAATCCTCCTGTTGTCAATGTGTTCCAAATAGCACTGAAATCAGGCGAAAACCGGCACCAAATGCGGCAGAAACGTGGCGCTGGGGGTGCGCCGGATATCAGGTTGAATTGGGTGGGTTCGGTGGGCTCAGCGCCTGGCGCGCGCAGCCTTTTCCTGCAAGCCCGAGGTGCCTTGCCGACGTTCAAGTTCGGCAAGCACATCGGCCAGGGTCACCTCGCGCGCAGCCAGCATGACGAGCAGGTGGTAAAGCACGTCGGCGGCCTCGCGCGTCAGGGCCTCGGCGTCGCCCTTGACCGCTTCGATGATCGCTTCAACCGCTTCCTCGCCAAATTTCTCGGCGGCCTTTTCCGGGCCCTGCGACAGAAGCTTTGCCGTCCAGCTGCTGTCCGGGTCGGCCGATTTGCGCGCCTCGATCGTGGCCGCCAGTTCTTCGAGCGGGTTCATGTGAGCCTCACGGGGATGCCGGCTGCGTTCATGTGCTGCTTGACCTCGTTGATGGTGAAGGTGCCGAAGTGAAACACCGAAGCGGCCAGCACTGCGCTGGCATGACCCTCGCTCACGCCTTCCACGAAGTGATCCAGCGCGCCGACCCCGCCCGAGGCGATCACCGGCACATCGACCGCATCGGCAATGGCGCGGGTGAGCGCGATATTGAACCCCGCCCTGGTCCCGTCGCGGTCCATGCTCGTCAGCAGAATTTCGCCGGCGCCTTTCTCTGTGACGGTTCGGGCAAACTCGACCGCGTCGATACCGGTTTCGCGCCGCCCGCCGTGGGTAAAGATCTCCCATTTGCCGGGGGCGACGGTCTTGGCGTCGATGGCCACCACGATGCACTGGCTGCCGAACCGGTCGGCGGCCTCGGCCACCACGTCCGGGTTGGCAACGGCGGCCGAGTTGAACGAGACCTTGTCGGCGCCGGCCAGCAGCAGGTCGCGCACGTCCGCGTGGCTGCGCACGCCGCCGCCGATGGTCAGCGGCATGAAGCATTGCTCGGCGGTGCGGGTGACAAGGTCGAACATGGTGCCGCGGTTTTCCTCGGTTGCCATGATGTCGAGGAAACACAGCTCATCCGCGCCGGCCGCATCATAGGCGCGCGCGCTTTCCACCGGGTCGCCCGCGTCGATCAGATCGACGAAGTTGACGCCCTTGACCACGCGGCCCTCGGCCACGTCGAGACAGGGGATGATGCGGGTTTTCAGCATGTCAGTCTTTCAATATCGCCAGCGCTTCGGCCAGATCAATCGCGCCATCATAAAGCGCGCGCCCGGAAATGGCGCCATTCAGCCGGGCGCCACAGTTTTTCAGCGCGATCAGGTCATCCAGCGAAGACACGCCACCCGAAGCGATCACCGGAATGGACACGGCATTGGCCAGTGCGGCGGTGGCCTCGATGTTCGGGCCGCGCATGGCACCGTCGCGGTTGATGTCCGTGTAGATGATCGCGGCAACGCCGGCATCTTCGAAGGAGCGCGCCAGATCGGTGACCTCGACATCGGTCTCCCTGGCCCAGCCCTCGGTCGCCACTAACCCGTTTCGGGCGTCGATACCGACAGCGACACGGCCCGGAAAAGCGCGCGCGGCCTCGCGCACGAGGCCGGGATTTTCAACCGCGACGGTGCCAAGGATGACCCGCGCCAGCCCCTTGGACAGCCAGCGCTCGATGGTGGCCATGTCACGAATGCCGCCGCCCAGTTGGGCCGGGACGCTGATCTGCGCAAGGATATCCTCAACGGCGGCCGCATTCACGGGCTCTCCGGCAAACGCGCCGTTGAGGTCGACAAGATGCAGCCATTCGCAGCCGGCATCCTGAAACGCACGCGCCTGCGCTGCCGGGTTGTCGTTGAACACGGTTGTCTGGTCCATGTCGCCCCTGAACAGGCGCACGCACTGGCCGTCTTTCAGGTCGATGGCGGGGTAGAGGATCATGGTCTGGCCCGTTGTGGCGGTTGTCGGGTATTCTTTGGCAGACAGTGCGCGAAATTGCAAAGGGTGCAAGTCGACCCAAGGTCAGCCTTGCCCGGATTTGCGCTCATGGTGCATAGTGAGCAGACAATTCAGGGAGAGAGACATGAAAAGAATTGCAGCATTGCTGGTATTCGTCTTCGGATTTGCCGGCACAGCTTTCGCCGATCCGGTAGAGGGTATCTGGAAAACCCAGGTCGATGACGGGGCCTTCGCCTATGTGACCATTGCACCCTGTGGCGGCAAACTGTGCGGCGTGATCACACGGACCTTCAATGACGAAGGAGAATACAAGTCGGACAACATCGGCCGCAAGCTGGTCTGGGACATGTCGCCGAACGGCCGCGGAAAATATTCCGGCGGCAAGATCTGGCAGCCGTCCACTGACAAGGTCTTCAAATCGAAGATGACGCTTTCGGGCGACGTTCTGAAGGTTGCCGGCTGCGTGGCCGGTGGGCTGATCTGCAAGAAACAGACCTGGACCCGCGTTCAGTAACCGTTGCCTGGCGGAGCGGCCTGACGGCCGCACGACATCTCTTGTCCGGGCCCCGCGGGGCCCGGCGCTACGCCCGGCGGCGATTTTTCAGTAAAATGGGAAATGCGACCTGACCCGCGGCTTCTTCTTTGCGAAAATATCCTCGGGGGTGAATGGGCCGGCAGGCCCATGAGGGGGCAGACAGCCCCCTTGGTCGTTCACGGGCGCCAGTTCAGAAAGTTCGCAATCATCCGCAGCCCGGCCGCCTGGCTTTTTTCCGGGTGGAACTGGGTGCCGATCATGTTGTCGCGCCCGACTATGGCCGTGTTGTCGCCGCCATAGTCGCAATGGGCCAGAAGCTGTGCCGGGTCTGCAACGCGCATCTGGTAGGAGTGCACGAAATACGCGTGTTCGCCGGTTTCGATACCTTCCAGAACCGGGTGCGGTGCGTCGATGATCAGGTCGTTCCAGCCCATGTGCGGCACTTTCAGGGCGCTGTCATCGGGCGTGATTTTCACGACTTCCCCCGCGATCCAGTCAAATCCGGCGGTATCGGTATATTCGCGGCTGACCGTTGCCATCATCTGCATCCCGACGCAGATGCCCATGAACGGGCGGGCCCTGGCACAGACGGCGTCCTCGAGCGCCTCGAAAAGCCCGGTATGGTCGGCAAGTTGTTGTTTGCAGGCCGGAAAGGCCCCGTCGCCCGGCAACACCACCCGGTCGGCGCGCGCCACATCGTCGGGGCGGGACGACACCAGCACCCGGCCGGCATCCGTTTCGGCGGCCATGCGCTGAAAGGCCTTTTCGGCCGAATGCAGGTTGCCGCTGTCGTAGTCGACAAGAACCGTGAGCACTAGAGCGCCCCCTTGGTCGACGGGATGGCGTCGGATTTGCGCGGATCGGTTTCGACGGCCACGCGCAGGGCGCGCGCCACCGCCTTGAAAGCCGCTTCGGCGATGTGGTGGCTGTTGAAGCCGTGCAAGGCATCAAGGTGCAGCGTGATGCCCCCGTGCGTCGAAAATGCCTGAAAGAACTCGCGCACCAGTTCGGTGTCGAACGTGCCGATCTTTGCCGTTGGCATGTCGATATTCCACACCAGGAATGGGCGCCCCGACAGGTCGAGCGCACAGGCGACCTGGGCGTCGTCCATCGGCAGCCGGCATTCGCCGTAGCGGTTTATCCCGGTCTTGTCGCCCAGAGCGGTGCTCAAGGCCTGCCCAAGCGCGATGCCCACGTCTTCGACCGTGTGGTGATCGTCGATGTGCAGATCTCCCTCGGCACGAATTTTCATGTCGATCAGGGCATGCCGGGCCAGCTGGTCAAGCATGTGATCGAAAAATCCAACACCGGTCCGGTTGTCATACAGGCCGGTGCCGTCGAGATTCAGGTCTACAGTGATCGCGGTTTCGGCGGTCTTGCGTTCGATTTTTGCGCTGCGCATTGCATGGGTCCGACTGAATGGCTGTTGCCGGGGCTTATAGGCTGCGGGGCCGATCTTTCCAAGCTGTTAGAAAGGTGGCAAGACGACGAATACGACACCGGTTCTCGGAAAGGCTTGGGAATGATCACGGACAAGAAGCAGATACAGGCCGACAAGGGGTGGCAAACCCCGGTTGCCATGATCATTGGTGTCGGGGTGCTGTTTCGGCTGCTGGTCGCGATCTTTCTGCCGCTTGGCGTTGATGAGGCGCACGCCCTGGCCGTGGCGCGCGAGTTTTCCTGGGCGTTTTTTGATCACCCCCCGATCGGGTTCTGGGCGCCGGTCGTTGCGGCAAAGCTGACCGGCCTCGAAACCCCCTTGGTCCTCAGAATTCCGCATCTGCTTTTCGGTGCCGGCAGCCTCTGGATGATTTACCTGATCGGTCGGCAGTTGGGCGGCCAGCGCGGGGGATGCTGGAGCGCGGCACTCTTTGGCCTGACACCCGCCTTCGCCCTGGCCGGCGTTTTCATCCTGCCCGACGGACCGCTGATGTTTTTCGGTGCCATCGCCGTTTACTGGCTTGTCCGCATCGTGAAGGACGGGGAAAAGGCCGGAACCGCTCAGTGGATTTTCGCCGGGTTGGCCCTGGCCCTGGCCCTGATGTCGAAATACCACGCGGCACTCATCCCGATTTCCACCTTGATATTCGCCGCAAGCACCCGGCAGGGACGGCGATGGTTCCTGACGCCCGGCCCCTACCTTGCGTCAGCGATCGGCCTGATCGGCCTGATGCCGGTGATCTGGTGGAACATGCAAAATGACTGGGCTTCCTTTACGTTTCAGACCGGACGGACGGGGCAGGGGCTCAACCTTCTGCATTTCGGACGGATGCTGGTTGCGCAGGTCATTTACCTTCTCCCGCCGGTTTTCGTCGTCGCCATCCCTGGCATCGGGGCAAGCCTGAACAAACGCGATCCGGCGCGCCTTCTTGTGGCGCTGATTGCGCTGGGGCCAATCCTGTTTTTCAACCTTGTGAACCTTTTCAGCAACCAGAGCCTTCCACACTGGGCCCTGCCAGGCTGGCAATACGCAATGCCGCTGGCAGGCGCGTGGCTGGCAGCAAAGGCCCCGACGGCGCGCCGCAGATTTGCCATCTGGTTCGGAGCCTTTCTTGTCCTGGCCTATGCGCTGGTCCTGCTTGCGGTGTTGCAGATCAGAACCGGCGCCCTGACACGGGTGGTCTACGACACTCCGCCAAGCTGGGATCGCACCATTGATGTGTTCGACTACGCGGGGTTGCGCACGGCGCTGGACAAGCGCGGCGATCTTGCAGGGGTCGACATGATTGCGACGCCGGGCTGGATTGAAGCCGGGCTGGTTTCAGCCGCCTTTCGTGGTGAGCTGCCCTTGCGGGTGCTGTGGACCAATCCGCACCATTTCGGGTTCATGGAGGGCCAGCGCGCCGGGGGCGAAGCCTTGCTGCTGGTTCCGGCCATGTTGCAAGACGCGCCCGGGCAACTGCCGCAGCTTCTGGATCGGGCGCGCCAGATCGACCCGGATGCGCGGGCGCTGAGCCCCGTCATCCTGAAGCGCGGGCCCGAGCCCTATGCGGCGGTCAATGTCATCCGGCTCAGACTGCCGCCCGCCGGCCGGGGGGCGGGGCAATGACGAACCGGAACCTTTATCACCTGCTGCAAAGCCGGTTTTCGCATGCCCGCGACAACCTTTTTCTGGATCACGCCCGCGGAATGCTGAGCTATGGAGCCGCTGACGAGGGGTCTGCGCGAATTGCCGGGGCGCTGCGCGCTGCCGGCGCACAAAAGGGCGACCGCGTCGTGGTCCAGGTCGCCAAGACGCCCGAAGCCGTGATGACCTATCTTGCCTGCCTGCGGATCGGGGCCGTCTACATCCCCTTGAATACGGCCTATACGGCGGCCGAGGTCGGCTATTTTCTTGATGACGCCGCGCCACGCGTTCTTGTCTGCGATCCGTCCGCACGCGGCCGATTGGCCGATGTGATCCCCGCCGGCACCGAGGTGCTGGAACTGGACGATTCGGGCCGTGGCAGCCTGATGGCGGCCGCGCAAACCGCAACGCCGGTTACACAAATCGAACCATGCACGTCGGATGATCTGGCTGCCATCCTGTATACATCAGGCACCACCGGGCGCTCAAAGGGGGCGATGCTGACCCATGGCAACCTGGCGTCGAATGCGCTTGCGCTGCACGATATCTGGCGGTTTGAACCGGGTGATGTCTTGCTGCATGCTCTGCCGATCTTTCACGTCCACGGCCTGTTCGTGGCCTTGCATTGCGCGATGCTGAACGCTTCGCGGGTGATCTTTCAAAAAGGGTTCGATGCCGGCGCGGTCGTCGACAGCCTGCCCGATGCCACGGTCCTGATGGGGGTCCCGACCCTTTTCACGCGCCTGCTGGAGCATCCGTGCTTTAGCCGGGCAACCTGTGCGAACATGCGGCTTTTCATTTCCGGTTCGGCCCCTCTGCTTCCAGAGACATTTGCACGATTCGAACAAGTGACCGGGCAGCGCATTTTGGAACGATACGGCATGAGCGAAGCCGGAATGATCACCTCAAACCCCTACGGGGGGCCGCGGATCGCCGGCACCGTGGGCTTCGCGCTGCCCGGCGTCGGTGTGCGGGTTGCTGACGAGGCGGGGCAGGTGCTTGGCGCAGGCGAGGTCGGGGTGCTGGAAATCACCGGCCCGAACGTCTTTGCCGGCTATTGGCAGATGCCGGAAAAGACAGCGTCCGAGTTTCGCGATGACGGTTGGTTCATCACCGGCGACCTTGCCGTGATGGATGCCGAGGGGCGGGTGTCGATTGTCGGGCGCGCAAGGGACCTGGTGATCAGTGGTGGCTTCAATGTCTACCCCAAAGAGGTCGAAACCGAAATCGATGCGCTGGAAGGGGTGCGCGAAAGCGCGGTGATCGGTGTCCCGCACCCGGATTTCGGCGAAGCCGTGCTGGCCGTGGTGGTGCCCGCGGCCGAGGCTGCGCCGAGCGCCGGTGTGATCCACAGCGCACTGCGCGGCCGGCTGGCCAATTTCAAGCAACCCAAGAAGATCGTTTTCCGCCAGGAATTGCCAAGAAACACCATGGGAAAGGTCCAGAAAAACCTGCTGAGGGAAGAGTTTGCCGACAGTTTTTCAAACCGCTGAGCGGGTCCGCGTCCCGGCGTCGCACGGTCTTGTCGGCCCCCTGGGCAATGGCCATTCTCGGACCGTGACCGCCACGACAGGAGGCTGAGGCATGGGCCGCAACATCCGCAAGTCATCCGCCCCGCGCCTCGCCCGCGCCTGGAACGGGCCGACCGTCCTGTCCTACGGGTTCCGGCCGTTCTTTCTGCTGGGGCCGGTTCTGGCGGTTCTGGCAATTGCCAACTGGTTGCTGCTGCTTGCCGGCAGCGGCGCCGAGCCGCGCGCCATCGCGCCGCTGGACTGGCACATCCACGAAATGCTGTTCGGCTACACTTCGGCCGCGATTGCCGGGTTCTTGCTGACCGCCGTGCCCAACTGGACGGGGCGGCTGCCGGTCACCGGCTGGCCGCTCATGTGGCTGGCACTGGTCTGGATCGCGGGCCGGCTGGCGATGCTGGCCCCGACCGGGTCGTGGCTGGGGCCGGTGGTCGAGGCCGCCTTCCTGCCGCTTCTTGCGGCCTTCCTTGCGCGCGAGGTCATCAAGGGGCGCAACTGGCGCAACCTCAAGGTTCTGGGGCCGATCCTGTTGCTGGCCGGGGCCAATATCTGGTTTCATGTCGAGGCGCGCTCCGGGGACGCCGACATGGCAATCCGGCTGGGGTTTGGCGCGATCTTGCTGCTGATCATGTTGATCGGCGGGCGGGTGACCCCGAGTTTTACCCGCAACTGGCTGGCCCGGCAGGAACCGGGCCGCATGCCCCAGCCGTTCAACCGTTTCGATGCCCTGGCGATGGCGGTATCGGCGCTTGCGCTGCTGGGCTGGGTGGTGGCGCCGGAACAGCCAACGGTAGCGCTGCCGTTGGCGCTGGCCGGTGCCTTGCAGGCCCTGCGCCAGTCGCGCTGGGCCGGGCTGCGGTGTCTGCGCAACCCGTTGTTGCTGGTCTTGCACGTCTTTTACGGCTTCATTGCGCTGGGGCTGATGCTGATGGCGGCGGCTGTCTGGTGGCAGGACCAGGCCGCGACATCCGCGGCACTGCACCTGTGGGGGATCGGGGCAATCGGCGGGATGACAGTGGCGGTCAGCGCACGGGCAACGCTTGGCCATACCGGGCGCGAGCTGCGCTCTGACGCCGCGCTGAACATCGTCTTTTCACTGATTGCCCTGACCGCACTGGCGCGCGCGCTCGCTGCGTTTCTGCCGCAGGCGGGGTGGCTCATCACCCTTGCGGGCAGCCTGTGGATTGCGGCGTTTGCCCTGTTCGCCTTCCACGCCGGCCCTTGGCTTTTGCGCCCGCGCGTGCCAAAGGCGCGCTGAGCCGGCCAGGCCGGCCAGGTCGCGCATCTTCAGCAATGTCGAAGAGTTTTTGGAGCGGGCGATGAGATTCGAACTCACGACCCTAACCTTGGCAAGGTTATGCTCTACCCCTGAGCTACGCCCGCATCCATTGGGTGAGGCGATATATAGCCCTGTCGCGCGCTCCTGCAAGGGCAAAAAGCGCACAGCGGTGAAAAAACCGGGACTTTGGCTCAGTTGCCCGGCCGCAGGCTCAGGCGCGGAAGTATCTGGGTGATTTCAGGGGCTTGCCCACGCGAAGGGGTGTGGATTTTACCCTCGCATGACAGCATCGCGTAGCCATGCACCAGCGACCAGATCATGGTTTCAGTGGCCAGCGGGTTGCCGCCGCGATGTTCGAATGGCGCGCAGGCGTCGCGCAGGATCTGGCAGGACGCGCCCGATTCGCGCAACAGTTCCGCAAGCGTGGTCGGGTCGATGTCATCTTGCCCAAAGTCGTGCGGCTGGAACATGAACCTGAAAAGCGCCCCATGTTCGCGTGAAAACGCGACATGGCCGCGGCAGATCGCCTCGAGCTGTTCATGCGGGCCGGGTTGCGCCGCCTGCGCCGCCGTTTGGCAGGCGCTACACTGCCGGGATGGGCGGATTTTGTGCCGGCTGACGGGCTCAGAACAGGGCGAAATACAGGACGCACAGGCCCGAAAAGCACAGCATCGCGTAGGTCGCGACCATGGAATACTGGCGCAAGACGCGATTTCCCGGCGCGCGGCCAAACCCGATGAAATGCCCGATCCGACCCGCCACAAGCGCAATGCCGAACACATGCACAAGCACCGCAGGCGCGCCCTGCAGATCGAGGAACAGCAACAGCAGAACCCCCAGCGGGATATATTCCGAAGCATTGCCCTGGGTGCGCACCGCACGGTGCAGGGTTTCGCGGCCCTCTTCACTGGCATGCAAGCCTTTCAGCCGCAAAAGGCTGACCCGCAGCGAGAGCCAGAAGAAAAGAACGGCCAGCAGGCCTGCGTAGATCGGTGAGACTGTGAGCATCGATATGTTCCCCGTGTTTCCCGGCCAGACTGGCAGAAGGCCAGGGCATTGCCAAGCGCCAAGCCGGCAAGGGCCCAGGTCCGGCCCTATTCGGGGGCTGCCGGGAAGGTGATGTCTTCCACATCGGCGACGAAAAACGGAAAGTAGTCGTCGGTGCCAAAGAAGTTCCCGGCCTCGACATGGGTCGCCAGGCGATAGCCTGCAAAGTCCCGAAACTCTGACAGCGTGCCGCCAAAGGGTTGCAGCCGAAAGGTCTTTTCGGGGTTCGCATCGCTCCAGCGCTGCATCCAGACGGCTGTCGGCTGTCCGTTCTCGGCCACGCCAAGGCGCACGGTTTGTTCCAGCCCACCATGACGCATCGTGACCTCTGCCGTCTTGTCGTCGATCTCGCGCCATTCGATGCCGGGGCCGGGCAGCAGTGCCGCCGGGCTCCAGAACAGGGCTTCGG